>DATCFS010000022.1:0-12877 GCA_036509375.1 Acidimicrobiales bacterium | reverse complement strand
GAACCGCCGCTCGAGCCACCGGGCGAATGGTCAGCGTGCCAGGGACTGCGCGTGACCCCCGTGAGAAGATTCGCGGTGAAACCCTCAATGGCGAACTCCGGGAGCGTGGACTTGCCAACGACAATGGCCCCCGCGTCAAGCAGTCGCTGCGGAACGACACCGTTGGACGTCGCGGGCGCCGCGTCGCGCAGTGCCAACGAGCCCTTCCGGGTCGGGTGCCCGGCCCAATCCTCCAAGTCCTTTACCAGCGTGGGGATGCCCGCCAGGGCTCCAGTCGTGGCGCCGTCGCGGTCTCGCTGCGTGGCCGCGGCCACGGCGTCGTCGAACGCCTCTTCTGCGAGCACGTTGAGCACGGGATTGGCCCTCACGAGTCGCTCGATCGAGGCGGTGACGAGCGTTGCGGCGCTCAGTCGTTTCTCGCGCACGGCCTCCGAGAGAGCGGTGAGCGGTCCGGGTGAGGTGGTCACGGATTGAGAACTGGACTAGATGATGCCCGGCTCGTCGCCGTCGCCCACCAGCGCTTCGCCGTCGCTCTCCCAGGCCAACATCCCGCCCTCGAGATTGACGGCGCCGACACCGTTGTCGGTGAGGAACTTGGTGGCCCGGGCCGAGCGCCCTCCGGAGCGACAGACACAGACGACGAGCCGGTCCGGATGGAACGAGCCGACGTTGTCGGGCACTTCATTGAGGGCTATGTGGACGGCTTCGGGGGCGTGACCGGCCTCCCATTCGTTGTCCTCTCGAACGTCGAGCAAGAGCGCGCCCCCGGCGACGAGTTCGAGCGCTTCGGCGACATCGACATTTCGTGGTTCGACCATGATCCTTCCTTGGTTCGGCGCATTCATCGCGGGATGCAGCGAATCTACTCGTAGACTTTCGGCGTGTCGTCCGGTGACCTGATTTCGAGCATTTCGACCGATGAACTGCTGCCGCTGCTCGACGGTAGTGCCTGCCCGTACATGCTCGACGTGCGCGAACCGGACGAGGTCGCGGACTGGCAGATTCCGGGCGTCCACAACATTCCACTGGGGACACTCGAACGTCGCCTCGATGAGTTGCCAAACGACCAGCGAATCGTGTCAATTTGCGCCGTGGGTTCGAGAGCGCTGCAGGGCGCCGAGATCTTGGCCAAACACGGCATCGCGAGCGCCGTGCTCGACGGGGGAATGGGCGCTTGGGCCTCGACCTACGACTCGGTGAGCGAAGACGTTGCCGGAGCAACCGTGGTGCAGATTCGCCGTCGAGGCAAGGGCTGCCTCTCGTACGTCATCGGTGCGGGCACGAACTGCGTCGTCATTGATCCGTCGCTCGACCTCAAGCAGTACTTGAAGGTTGCGCGAGCTCACGACTGGACCATTACGCACGTGCTCGACACGCATCTCCACGCCGATCACATCAGCGGTGCGCGTGAACTGGTCGCCGCGACGGGAGCGCAATTGTGGCTGAATCCCTCCGATGACTTCACTTTCCCCTTTGAACCACTGACGGATGGGCGAAACGTCGTACTGGCGCCGGGAATCGAGCTCACCGTGTCGGCGGTCAGCGTGCCCGGACACACTGAAGGCTCGACGATGTACCAACTCGGTCACGGTGCCATCTTCACTGGCGATACGATCTTCCTCGAAAGCGTCGGACGGCCCGACCTCGCTGATCAGGCCGAACCATTCGCACACAGCCTCTACCGGAGCATTCACGAGCGAGTACTCCCTCTTACGGACGACATCATGGTGTTTCCGGCTCACTATGGAGCCGTCGTCGAGATTCACGGTGGCCACTTCGTGGCCCGACCGCTCGGTGAACTTCGAAAGACCTTGCCGGCCCTAGCATTGAGTGAGGGCCAGTTTGTCGCGTGGGCGATCGCCAACGTGAAGGACCGACCTCCCAACTACGAGCACATTGTCCTGATCAACGCCGGTAGAGAGACGGTGAGCGCCGATTCCCTGCAGTTGGAAGTAGGCCCCAATCGCTGCGCGGTCGCGTAACCGAAGCGCTGGGCGGGGCAACTCCCTATTTTCAATGGTTTTTCATGGCGGTGGCGACCTGCGTCAAATCACCATATATATAATCCGAAATCAAGGGTTATTCGCGTACGCGACGTCTTCCGCAAAACCGGCCGTCCGACGTGAGGTTCGAATTCGCCGCAATCGATCAGATAACCGTTGATGTCCGAACGGATGTCATCGAGCACCATCACGTTCTCACTAATGCGGACGAAAGTGCGCACGAAAGTGACTGCCCGACTCAATATGTTGAGCAACAACATTGTTCAAAATTAATTGACGTCAATCGTGTCGTTCGCGTGGTTTGTGTAGTGCACCGGGGTGCACAATTCACGTTGGCTACGTCGCTCGCGTGAGGAAAACGCATGCGCGTCGCTCACAACTTCGCGACAAATCAGGAGTTACGACTCTATGACGTTTTCCATTTCCTCAGACACAGTTGGCAATGCGCCACCAACGACGCACTAATTCACCGGCTTCATCAGGTATTTTCGAAGTAGCTTGTGTTTTTGATGTGAAAGCTTTTCCTGATGAAGAAAGCATTTCAGTATTCGCACTCGGCCTTGGGCCTTCTCTATACTGACTGCAGAGGAAGCGACCGTGGATTGTCACGGGGCGTCCGCCTCGCGACGAATTCTGCTGTTCCGCATTATCTCAAGTTAATTAGGTCGATGGGAGTCGGCCCCTGTGAATGGAGTGAAGTGAAAATAAACGCCGCTACGAAGGAAGGATTCTTTATGAATACTTTGCGACGCATATCTCGACCATTGGTGAAGACAGTTGCTGTCGGTGCCGTTATGGTCGCCGCCGCCTTGCCTGCAATGGCTCTCACCGGTACCGCTGGTGCCGCTACGACCGCGCCGACACTGACGTGCACGAATGCCACGCTCGCTGCTAGCCCAACCTGCTCGGCAGGATTCGCCGTTATCGGCCAGGGTTTCGCGGGCAATTTCGTTGCGAATGGCACTGGCTTCGCCAATGACCAGGCCGTGGGTGGAACCGTGACCCTTACGACGACCGCTCCTGGTGTCTCGTTCTCGAACGTCAATGAGACCAGCGCGACGAACCTCACCGCGGCGATTTCCTCGACCTCCGCCACGACTCCCGGCTTCTATCCGGTCACGTTGACCGACACCAATGGGACGGCAACATTCACCGTCGGACTTGGCGTTGACAACGGCCCGCAGATCACAACGATTGCCGGCAACGTCGGTACTGCCGGCGGCGCCGCTTCGACAGTCACCGTGACGGGAAAATTCCTCAACACGATTACGACGGGCGACGTGGTGCTTACTGGTACGGGAACAATTCCTGCCGTTAGCAACATTGTTGCCAACAATGCCGGTACCAGCCTTACCTTTAACGTGAACAACGTCGGTACGCCTGGCACCTTCGGCGTTGCGATCTCGTCCACCTGGCCCACTGGCGCCGTAGGTGTTGCGAGCAGTTCGTACACGCTGAACGGTGCGGCCACGACCGTGTCGATCACGTCGGTGACTCCCAACGAACTCGGCATTCCCGCGGTCAACCCTTCGACAGTGAACGTCACCATTGCGGGTACCGGCTTCGAGCTCGGTGCCGTGATTACCGCGCCAGTCCTTCCTGCCGGCACGACATTGGTCAGTTCCTCCTTCGTGAACAGCACCACCATCACCTCGACCTTCACCGTGAACCCTGGCGCAACTGTTGGTGAAGTTTCGATCAACGTCCAGAACCCGGACACATCTTCGATTCTCGGTACCGCCATTCTTGGTATCGGCGAGCCGGCGACGTCGACGGCATCAGGTCCCGCTGCGCCAGTTGCTCCGGCAATCACGGTTGAATCGGGATTCTTGACTCCTGGTACGGCGTCGATCATCCACGCCACAGGTTCGTCCTCCTTCCCACTCACGACCGGTTCAACGGTCAACGTGAAGCAGGCGGGCGTCACCAACCCCAGCGAGTCATTGACTGGCACGGTGGTTTCAGTTGACGCGACGAACAACGCCACTATTCGCGTACAAGTTCCGCGCTTCGCTTCGACCCCGTTGACCGCCGCCTCCACTGCCGCTGCAGCCACGCTGACGGTCGCTGACACCTCGGGCGCTGCCACATCAGGCACGCTCACGGTCGTCGACGGCGCATCGTCGCAGAATTTGACCTACACCGGCAAGACCGCCACGTCCTTTACCGGCGTTGCCGGCGGTACGTTGGTGCACGCAATCGGCGTTTTGGTTGAGTTCCCGTTCCCAGCCTCGACAAGCGTCTTGACGATTGGTAACGGAACGAACTCGGAGACTGCGTCCGTCGTTGTTAACGCCGCTCCGGCCTCGGCCTTCACGGCATCGGGCACTGGTGCAACACTCGCCACGCTCGACCCAGGTACGTACTCGATTAACGCGTACGTTCCCGGCTTCGGCTTCGCGACCGGCTCAACGGCTACCTTCCAGAGCTTCCAAGGTGGAACGCCGAACTCCGATGGAGTAACCGGCACGGTCACCGTGGTGAACGGCAACACCGCGACGATTGCGGTGACCGTTCCTAAGGTCCGTTCCAACCTGACTGGTGATCACTTGACGGTGAGCGCCGCTCCTGGACAGAACGCAATCACGTTGAACTCAGTGGTCAACTCCGGTGTTACGGGATCTCCGAACATTCTCGTGGGTGACTCGCTGACGATCAATGCCGACTCGTTCTACTTGACTCCTGAGACCGTTACGGTCACGGCTGTCAACACGGTCACCAACGTCGTTTCCGTCACTCCTGCACTCGCGGACAACCACACTGGTGGCGCTGCGGGCGTTGGTGCAACGGTCACTGACAACTCTGACCCGCAGTCGACGTCGGACACGGTTCAGGCCATTCTCACCAACGGTGTTGGTGGCGCGGACGTCATTAATCCGTTCTTCGGCTTCACCACTGCGGGCGTAATCAGTAGCACGCAGCTGGCTGGTGCTACGACGGCCGGTGTTGGTACTGCTCCTCTCGGTGCAGTGAACACGGTTGGCGCCGGTGCCAAGGGTGCCATCTTGAACCTTGCTCTAAGTCAGGCCACGGACGGCTCCGCAGTGACGGCTTGGACTGGATCTTCAACTGTTGCCGGAGTGACCTTCGGCGCAATCACGAGTGACGCCGGTTCGAACATCACGACGACCATCAATGTCGCTCCCGGAACGCTCGCGAACGCAAGCGTCCCGATCTCGTTCACTGACGGCCTTGAGACCTACAGTGGCACGATTGCGATTGTTGCCGGTCCGACGATCACCGCGGTCACCGCAGTTGGCAACTTGACTGCTGGATCCGTTGGATTCACGGTAGGTGTCACCGGTACGAACTTTGTCGTCGGTGAAATGTCGTGCACCACCTCCGACCCTGCGGTTGGTTGTGTTGTTGACACTGAAGTCACTGACAGCGCCACGACGGCAACGGTTTCGTTGACGCCAGGCGCCGCCATGTTGAACGGCTCCGACTCAATCACGTTGACCTACTCGGGTGGCGCTGCTGCCACCTACGGTGCGGGAACCCTCGCGGGCGCCTTCACCGTGTCCGGTCAGCCTGTGGTTACGGCTGTGACGCCCACATCAATCCCAACTGGTACTGACCCCGCGATTACTGTCACGGGTACAGGATTTGCCACTGCGGGAACAATTGTCTGCACCACGACCGGAACCGATGCCGCTGGTACGGCTACGGCGTACGGCACCTGCACGGCTACGGTCACGAGCGCTACGTCGGCAACGATCACGGCCTACTCGACCGGCATTCCGACGGGCGACAGCGTGACCTTCACGTTCGGTCTCTCCACCTCGGTTGCTACGACCACACCGCCCATTTCGGTACAGGCCAACCCGTTTGAGACCTTCATCGTGAGCAGTTCAGTGTTGGACAACTTCACGCCAGCCGGTCACATCGCACAGGGCTCAACTGCCGTTCCGTTCCACATCGTCGGTGGGAATTTCCTCCCCGGTGCGACGGTCACGTTGACCGCTGACGGTGGTACGCACGGCTCCGTTGGTACTGCCACTATCACGTCGGTGACGCCTAACGCCATCTTCGGTACGGTTTCAATCCTGGCTACGGCTGCCGTCGGCGGCGTCGACTCAACGGTCACGCTTCCGAACGGTGGAAGTACGGTCTTTGCGAACCTGTTCTCAGTGGTTGCGGCACCGACAATCGTGACGCCCGCGTCTGGTACACCGAAGCCGATTCTTGACGGCGTCGCGACGACCCTCACGATCACCGGTACGGGCTTCGTCACCGGTGCAGTGGTAACTGGTGCAGTTACGGGAGTCGACACGTTCGGCACCGCTGTGGTGACTGACGCTGCTAACCCGACATGGGTCTGCGATGGTGTCACGCACACGTGTGACACGATCAAGGTTCCTGTGACGCCTGTCAGCTTCTCGGGCAGCACGCCAATCCTCGACGGTCTGGTTGTCACCAACCCGCTCGGCGCAGGTTCGGTAACGGTTCAGAACGACATCACGGTTAACCCGGTGCCGGCAGTGACGGGTACGTACTACGTGCCTACCTTCACCGCCAACACTGAAGTGACCATCAACGGTACGGGCTTCGAGTCTGGCATCACCGCCTCGAGCGCGAACCCCGACTACACGGTCTTGGCCGTATCCTCAACCCCCACTACCGTTACGTTGCTCGTGAGCACTGACTCGAACGCCACTTCAGGCACCTCGAGCACGATCACGCTGACCAACCCAGACGGTGGCTCGGGTACGTTCCCGCTCAACGGTGGACCGAACCCCAACACTGCGACGCCGAAGCCTCACGCAACCGGTGTTCACGGTCTGGTGCACACTGGAAAGACGTCGATTGTGACCATCTCCGGTACGCACTTCTACGGTCAGCCACACATCACGAGCAACGCGAAGGGTACGACGGTTCGCGTCTTCAAGGACAACGGCAAGTTGCTGACTGTCCGCGTGACCACTAAGAAGACCACGCCTAAGGGTGTGCACACGTTCATCATCCGCTTCGCGAATGGCGAGCAGACGAACGTGAAGTACAGCCAAGGTAAATAACGCTTCATCGTAAGTAGTAAACGACCCCCTCCTTCGGGAGGGGGTCGTTTTACGTTGGTGAGGATCTCGGTGTGTGAGCGGCCAACGTGAACGCTGTCGCGAACGGCAACGACTACTTCAGTGACCAGGTCGATCCGTCGGGTCCGTCGTTGATCTCAATCCCCGAGTCAACGAGCACATCGCGGACCTTGTCGGCCAACGCGAAGTTCTTTTCGGTGCGTGCGTCCACTCGTAGTGCGAGGAGTCCCGAGATGAGGTGCGAGGGATCAATGAACCCCGAACCGCCGCTCGCCGCCATTCGGGCTAACTGGGCTATGGCGTCAATCGAGCCCTCATCACGGCGACTCGCCAGCTCGACCAGGGAATCGATATCACTCTCAACCGGGACGGGCGTCGACGAGGGAACGTAGTGATCCGGTTGGAACGTCTGAATCTCGTCCAGGTTCGTCACCGATCCGCTGTCGAAGGTCCTCGTTGATCCGTTTCGTCGCCAGTAGACGTTTCCCTTACCGAGGACCGTGAGAGTGCGATCCTCGAGATCGATGAGACCGGCGGTGTGTTCGTCCACGCCGAGGATCCCCGTTTCCGCGGGCAACTGCTCTTCGAGTTGCCGTAGTCGGTCCTCGCCGAGATAGCAGAATCGAGTGTCGTAGTTGCCGCCTTCGGCGTTGTCGTAGTGGGGGATGATGGCGCCGTTGATGCCGGCCATCGCGAGCACGTCCAAACCCTTCATCCAGTGGGCCGTGGTGCCAACCTTGTAGATCTCGTAGACCGGGACGGTGTAGGAGCCGAGGGTCAAGGCCGCGGCGGAGGCGAAACAGAGGACGCCGCCGGTGGCGAGGGTTCCCCGGAGATCCTCGTTGAGGCCCAGTGGCGCCCACTGATTGAGGGCGTAACTCGGGCTTCCCGGTCCGGCGAAGACGTAATTGGCCGCTCGCACTTCCTGGCGAAAGGCGGCGCGTTCCACTTCGGTCGACATTTCAAAGTTGGTGAAGTGCAACGGCTTGATCGTGAGCCGGAGCGAGGTCGCGAAGTACTCCTGAATCTTTTCGGTCATTTGGGGAACATTTGCCTGGAACCCGTAGGCCGTGTCCAGTGACACGGCCCGGACCTCGCTCAGGTGTTTCAGCAGTTGCCGGTGCACTTTGGTCATGCTCGGAGCGATCTCACCCGAGCCAAGAAGTGCGAGGACGCCCAAGGTCACGAGTTGAGCGTACCTTCAAATATTGGTTCCGAGGGCGGCGCGAACGGTAAGTTGGACCCGTGAACACGGTCTTCATCCAGGCGCGGAGTAGGGCCCGTGGCAACGTGACGGCCCCCATGATCGTGTGGGCGATCGTGATGGCGGTGGTGCTCTTCATGATCGAGGCGAGACACGGAGCGCACCACGACGCCTACTGGGTCGGCTTCGGCGCCACCGCACTTCTCGGCGTCTACCTGGGCCTTCGCCGCCGTGTCGCCGCCGCCTTCGTCGCACCGATTGTCAGTTGGATGGTGGCGTGGGTGCCGTTGTGGATTGCCGCGATGGTTCGCGACGGTTTCTTGAAGGGATTGGCGGTCGGGCTCTTTTGGGTCACGATTGGCTGGCTCTTGATTGGCGTCGTCGAATTCGCCTGTCTGATCGTCGTGGGTTCGTTCTTTCGGATTCTTCGAGGTTCGTCAGGTCCGCGTGAAGGTAAGGTCGTTGTCTTCGGGCCTGGCGGCGAAAAGCTCTAATTCGACCAACGCGGTGCGCTTAGTTCTGGGTCACCTCCGGTCCTAAACGACGCCATTCATCAATTGGCGGATCATTCGATTCGTTGGCGAGCACTTGGAGACAGACGTGGTCGGCGCCGGCCTCGCGGTGCTCGTTGACACGGGCCAGCACCGCGCCTTCATCGCCGTGTACGACCATGGCGTCGCAGAGTCGCTCGGAACCACCGCGGACGAAGTCCTCGTCCGCAAAGCCGAGTCGCCGCCAACTGTTCTTGTAGTTGTCGAGTCCGGTGTAGATCTCGAGGTACGCGTGGGCCCGCGTGAGGAACTCCTCGCGACGCTGGCCGAGCACGACGGCCTGTTCCACGCCGACGAACTTGTCGCCGACGGCGCGTCGGGCTTGGGCGGTGTGTTCGGGGGTCACGAGATAGGGGTGGACGCCATTGGCGAGCGTGGCGCCGACTTCGAGCATTTTTGGTCCGAGCGCCGCGATGACGCGGGCGTAGGGTTGGGCCCCTTCGGGAGCGAACATCGGCGCCGCGTCCATCGTCGTCAGGTAGTCGCGCATGGCGGCGACGGGCGATACGTACTCGTGGCCCCGCAGTCGTTCGACGAGTGGACGGTGACTCACGCCGAGGCCGAGGACGAATCGATCGTCGAAGGCGGCATTCAAGGTCTTGGTCGCACTGGCGGCCGCCACGGCGTCGCGAGCCCATATGTTGGCAATCCCCGTGGCGACGACCAACGTGGACGTGGCGTTCAGTTGCAGTTGCGCACTCGAGAACGCCTCACGGCCCCACGCCTCGGGTATCCATAACGCCGCAAAGCCGAGTGATTCAATCTCGGCCGCGATCTCGCCGCTGCGACGGGGCGGGAGTGATTCGTGCGCGAAGGTCCATATTCCGACGGTGTTGCGCAACTTTTCGAGTGATGAGGGCCACGTTGTCATGAATGTGAGCATATGGAGTCTGGCGTTGGTGTTCCTCCAGCCGACAAACTAGTGGGATGGCTTACTTCGTTGCGTTCGCGAGCGCGTTCTTCGTGCTGTCGGCGGCGACCGCGCTCCGGCCCGGCCGTCGTGGCCTCTCGGCGGTCGTGGCCTATCCCGTGGGGTGGGCCGCCGGTGAACTCCCGGCCCAGGGAATTGTCGCCGAACTTGCCCTCGTAGGACTTCTGGCGTGGTGGGGTTGGCCAACGACGGCCTGGATCAGTCTGGTGGTCTCGGTGCTCGCGGCCGCCGTCGTCGTCGAAAACGTGGCCTTACTCTTCATCTCCTTTCACTCGCGCACCATCGTTCGACGCGCGATGGCCACTGCCCCCGTTCGACCTCTCGACATTGCGCGCGCCCGCGACGACGTCTTTGGCTCGTGGTGGCGAACGGCCCTGCAGTTCCCGTACCACCCAAGGAACATGCAACTCGTGCGCAACGTGGCCTACGGACCGCTCCGTCGTCAACGACTCGACGTGTGGCGCACGTCCACGACGCCCTTGCACGCACCCGTGGTGCTCTTTCTCCACGGAGGTTCGTGGACAATGGGCGACAAGCGCGAGCAGGGGCGTCCGATGCTGCACGAGTTCGTGAGTCAGGGGTGGATTGCGGTCGTCCCCAACTACCGCCTCGCGCCCCGGTTCCCGTGGCCGGCGCAGATCGAAGACGCCACGAGGGCACTCGGGTGGGTGAAGAAGAACATCGCGAACTACGGCGGTGACCCCGACCGCGTCGTCATCTCGGGCGGTTCGGCGGGCGGTCAGTTGGCGGCCCTCATTGCGCTCACGGCACACGATCCGTCGTGGCGACCGAGTGAACTCGCCGACGTCACCGACTGGTCGGTTCGTGGCGCCATGCCCTTCTACGGCGTGCTGGAGATGACCGGCGACGAAACCCACTGGCGCGGTCTCGGTCGTGGACTGCGGGTCCTCTTGGAACGTCGAATCGTGCAGGCTCCCTTCGAGGGCAACGAGGAGCTCTATCGGTCCATTTCCCCCCATGATCGAATTCACGCGAACGCGCCACCGTTCCTCGTCGTGCAGGGACGGACCGATACGTTGGTGGACGTGCAGGTCGGTCGCGACTTCGTGACCAAATTTCGCGAGGTCGCGCCCGCGCCCATTTATTACGTGGAGCTTCCCTTCACGCAGCACGCCTTCGACATCACGGCCAGTCCGCGCACGTCGGCGACCACTCGCGCCGCACTCGCGTTCGCCACGTCCGTCGCGGTTCGGCGACCGGTCATCACGTCCGAGTTAGTGAGGAGCTATCAGGTACCGCCGACGGAACTCACGGTGAAGAACTCCTCCGGCACGTGGGTGGGCGCTCTCGAAGCGGCGCGCGAGCTCGGGCCGTTCACGGTCCTGACGTCGGATAATCCCTTTAGCGCTGAACTCGGTCTCGACGAGAACACGGTGCGTCGCGGCGCGTTGTTCGCCGACCTGCAACGTCGCGGCGTCCGCCTCCGTCACACGAAGGGTCGCGACCCGATGGGGGAGTGGCCCGTTGAAGAGGGCTTCGCGTTGCTCGATCAGAGCGTGGAGTTCGCCATCCAGCTCGCGCGCGCGTGGGATCAATTCGCTATCTATGAAGTGACCGAAGACGAGATTCTGGTTCGAAGCGTCGACACGGGCGACGTACTCGCGTAGTAACCCGATCGCTGGTTAGGCGACTTGACGCACCGCCCCCATTGGTCCGTGGACGAGTCGGAAGGTCGCATTGTTGGTCTTTTTGGTGCGCACTCTCAATGAGAGCGTGAACGTCGTCGGTGCACAATTGGTGACCGGCTGATCCTTGACGTTCGCGATCAGTTTGACGGTGGTCTGGCCCCCAGGACTTGCGTCGGCGATGCCGCCAACGGCTGCGCAACGCGGTGCCGTAAATCGGAAGTGTGTGAATCCGTTCGCGCTGACGGCACCAACGAGTGTCC
This sequence comes from Acidimicrobiales bacterium, assembly GCA_036509375.1. GTDB lineage: Bacteria > Actinomycetota > Acidimicrobiia > Acidimicrobiales > RAAP-2 > RAAP-2. The sequence continues at coordinate 1,246 of DATCFS010000022.1, read as the reverse complement.
ACGGCACCGAGGTGACCTCCGTGGGCACGGTCACGCCGGATCGATCGGGCAGGCCGCATCCGGGCGGCACGTACGCGGCGGCCGGTGAACCTGTTGCGTCACCGATGACCACGGCCGCTTCGCCATTGGAGTGGAACGACTTGACCTTCCCCCCGTGCGTGAGACAGACATTCGTGGCGTTTCCGTTGGCGAAACCAACCCACGCCGGAATCTGCGCAATGGGCAAGGCGGTCTTCGAACCGACGGTGACGGTCACGATGCCGAAGCCGACGGTCTGAGACTTGAATCCCTGCAATTCGGTGCTGGCCCAGATCTCAGCCTTCACGGCGCCAAAGCCCCGTGTGGGGATGGTGGTCGTGGGGGCCGGCGTGATCGTAATGACCCCGCCGTCGAGTACGACGGTCGTGGTAAAGCGGCCGTTCACCACCACGGCTTTCGCCGGGTTGGTGACCACCGTGGTGGCCGACGAGGCCGTGGAAAGTGCCAGGGAGCTGGTGCCCACCAGCACCGCAGCACCGACCAGTGCCAGTGCCCGGGTACGCCGTCTGAGATAGTTCGTCACGTTCATTCCTCCTCCGTACGAGGCTAAACCTGCTTTTGTGAAAATCGCACAAAACGACATTGCAATTACGTGAAAATTGAACGATTGGCGCTACGACTGGTGATTGAAACCTCGACGCGTTAATTATTATTCGTCGAACTCGGTGATATCGTTCGGTCGAAAGCCCAGCGCGGGGACTTCGGAAGTACGCCGTGCGCGGGTGCCAGCGTAAGGGGAGTGCACGTGCGAAAGATTGTGATCGTGGGGGTCGTTGCGGCGTCACTGGGACTCTCGGCCTGCGGGTCCAGCGCCTCAATTAATGACACCGTGGCGTCACTGGGTGCGTCGTCGACGGTGCAGGTGCACCTGACGGCGACGGCGTCGGGTCAAGGCGTCTCGGCCCAGGCGCAGTCGATTCTCCAACAGGTGTCGATGGACGTGAACTACGCCACCACGAACGGATCGCCGATTACCGACGCCGGTAAGGCCATCGATACGCAGATCACGCTGAACGTCGGCACTGCTGCGGTCCTCGACCTGCGTTCGATCGATCAGAACTTCTACGTCGAAGTCAACCTGACGCCGCTCAGTACGTTTACGGGCTTGGGCATCACGGCCCAGGATTTGGCGTCGGCCCAGCTCCTCTTGGGCGGACGTTGGTTCGAACTTCCCTATTCACTGTTGAAGTCGTACGCATCGAAGTTC
>DATCFS010000021.1:0-5409 GCA_036509375.1 Acidimicrobiales bacterium | reverse complement strand
CGGTCGGTGACCACGCGAACTTGGCGCTGTAGCCATTCGGGGTCGTCGTGCACGATGATGCGACCGCGCACTTCGGCCGCGACGAAGTTCCACGTCGGGACCGTTCCCGGTCTCTCAAAGCGACTCGGGTAGTTCGATGGTGAGATATAGGTGCTGGCGGTGAGGAACAGTGCGAGCACGTCGGTACCGTTGGCCAGCGATCGCCACCAGGGATTGGCCCTGGCGACGTGCGTGAGGATCGTGGCGCGGTCGTCGCTCACGACGACCGGCACGAAGACACTTTGGAGTCCATCGGGTGCCGATATCACCACCATGCCCGCACCGGCTTCGTTGACAATGGACCACGCCGCTTCATCATCGACGGAGTGTTTTGGGGGAACGTACACGCGTGCATTATTTCACAGCGTGTCAAATTCGGTCCCTACCGGGCCAAGAGTCGGTCGAGTTTCACGAAACTTTCAGCCCATCCGGACTCGCCGTGCAGGGAAACGAAGCGGTCGCGGTCCTCTCGAATTGGATACGTCGTGAGCACCTTCACGGTGGTGTGCTCATCGTCGTCGTCTTCAAAACTGACGTCATAGTTCCAAACGACCGGAACGTCCTCGTAGGCACTGCCCCGCGGTCGAAACATCTGCATCCAGTCGTCGGGATGTTCGCTCAGATCGTTCACCATCGTGAAGCGCCGAGCGATCACGATGTTGTTAAAGGTGCCAGTCGCCGTGTAGTCCGGACCGCTTTCGTGTCGCATCGCGATTCGGTACGCGCCGCCTTCGCGAAAATCCAATTCACACTCGGTGACGTCGATGGTCAACGGTCCCCACCATGCGGCAACGAGTGCGTCAGAGGTCCACGCCTCGAAGACCCTCGAGAGTGGAGCGCGAAAGGTTCGAAGCAGTGCCGTCCGCGATCCCTCTTCCGGCACGAAGAATTCAATCTGCTCGTGGTCCACGTGGTCAGCTCCTGTCAGGTACCTTCGGGGCCCAGTCCAGCACGCCCGCTTTCGTGTTGCGGTAGACGGGCCGAGTAAATCGAGTAGCCGTCGATTTGGCGAACGATGAACGTCGCGATGACCGTTGCCGCCATCATGGGAATCGCCAGCGAGAGTCCATTATGTGTCAACTCCAAGACCAGTACGAGTCCCGCGAGCGGTGCCTGCATCGAGGCCCCGACCATTGCGGCCGCGCCCACGAGCGCGAACGCGCCGATCGGCGTTCCGGGCCACAGGTGTAGCCACACGGCTCCGAAAAACGCACCGAAGAGTGCGCCAGTAGCGAGGAATGGGGTGAAGACACCTCCGGCCGCGCCACTTCCGAGCATTAACGTGGTCACGAGCGGTTTCAACGCAAAGAGGGCGAACAGCAGTCCAAGACCGCCCGCGCCAAGGAAAGCCTGGTGCGCGAGGCCCTTACCGTTCCCGAACAGTTGCGGGTACCAGATGCCGAGAAGTCCGAGGACCGCAAACGCCATCGGCATCGCCCAGAATATATGTGCGCCCTTCGCGCGAAAGTGCGACGCCCATCCGATGAGTCGGACGTAGAAAACGGCGAGCAGCCCAATAAGCAACCCCGCGACAAGGGACCAGACCATCAGCGATCCACTGAACCGGTAGTCGGGGATGTCAGCGTACGTCGCCGACCTAGGTAGGTAGAGCCACGCCACCATTGTCGCAATGAGCGACGTCGCGAGCGCCGGCATGACCACGGGCAACGCGAAACTCCCGTAGAGCACCTCCGCGGTAAAGATTGCGCCACCGAGGGGCACGTTGTACACGGCCGCCAACCCGGCGCCCCCACCACAGGCGACGAGGAGCCTTCTTTGGGCCGGCGAGAGTTTAAACCAGTGCGACGCGACGCTCCCTGACGCGCCACCCATCAGCTTGGGTGCCGCCTCACGGCCAATCGATGCCCCGAGACCGACGACAACCTCGGAGACGATTGAGGTGAGCAAACTCCGACGGAACGAAAGTTCGCCGTCTCCAGTCCACACGGCGTCGTCGATGTCGGAGTTCTCCCTTCGCAAAAAGCGACGAATGAGATACCACGACACGGCCCCAATGACGCTGGCGACCAGTATCCAGAAGAACCGCCGACTCGACGACACCGAGGAGAACGCGTGCTGCAAGCTTCCCGACCGGTAGTTGAACGCCAGTCGCTCGAACTGAGCGAGGATCCACATCATCGCATCGCCGAAGAGGCCAGCGGCCACGCCGGTCACGACGACCGCGGCCCAGAACATCGGTGTCAGATTCGTTTCGCCGTCGTGGGTGACGTTCGGCTGTTCCATCGCGCCGCGACCGGACGCGATACGTCGCTTAATCATTGGCGGTGGAACGCGTAGCCGTTCGCTCTCAGCGTTGCGCCTGCGCACCATAAACCTCTCAGAGGAACTCGTTCAGCCAATCGTACTTCGGGTCAATAAGGAACTTTCTCTCTCGAAAATGTTCGCGAAGCTCCGTCGACTTCTCCCAATCGTTGACGTCGACGGGCTCGACCTCGCGCGGTGCACACTTCAACTTGGCGGGACATCAACGTGATGACGTCACCCACGGCGGCGGTGCGACCTCAATTCGATCGAAGGGCGACGCGACGGACGCGAATCGATCATCGCCCGACATCCACGCGCGCCACGCGTCGGTGATCTCGTCTTGCGTGCGCGCGACGAAGTTCCACCACATGAAGGGCCTCTCCTCGAAGGGCTCACCGCCAATCAGCATTGCGCGCGCGGGGCCCCTCGATTCCAGCGCGCACTCGTCACGCCCCGTACCCAGGTACCCCAACTGACCGGGCGTGATCACCTGACCATCGAGACGAACCTCACCACTGGCGACAATGATCGCGTATTCGTACGAGGGGACGAGATCGAATGTCGTGACGCCACCACGAAGGTCGAGTTCAACACCCACGTGTTCGGTGTCGTGACGAGCTTTGGATTCCAGTGCGGCGAACGATCCCACGAGGACCGTCGCCGAAGCGTTCGCGAGGTCGAGCTGTGGCAGTCCCGTCAGGTGTTCGAACGCCGCCGCACCTTCACGTGACGACGCCGGAAGCGCCACCCAGAGTTGCATCCCGTGCACTTCGCCCGACGTGAGACCGGGATTTTCCTCCGAGTGCGCCACACCATGGCCCGACGTCATCAAGTTCAATTCTCCCGCGCGGATGAGTTGCTCCGACCCGAGACTGTCGCGGTGCAAAAAGGCGCCACTGAAGAGCCACGTGACCGTTTGGAGACCGATGTGGGGATGAGGAGCAACGTCGAAGGAGCGCCCGGGCGTGATGGATTCCGGTCCCATGTGATCGACGAAGCACCACGCGCCAACGGTACGGCGTCCTCTGGTCGGAAGTGCACGTCGCACGGTGAGTCCGCCCACATGGGCGAAGCGACTCTCCGTCAGCGCGAGTTCGTGAGGGGCCGATGCCGTGTTGCTTTCTGTTCCCTCGCCGCTCTCACTCACTGGGTGACTCCCCCTGTCACGCCGCGCGAAGGCCCGTGTCGATCGCGGGCGTCAGCCGTCGTACGCGGCCCTCAGTGCATCGCACTCGATCTTGCGCATCTTGAGCATCGCTTCACGGACGCGCATGGCCTTTTCGGGATCAGCATCGGACTGCAATTGAAAGAGGAGTGATGGAATTATTTGCCACGACACACCGAAGCGATCCTTCAACCATCCACATTGACTCTCTTCGCCACCGTCGGTGAGTACAGTCCAGTAATAGTCCACTTCCTCTTGCCCTTCACATAGGACCGAAAGCGAGAACGCTTCGTCGAGCGTGAACATCGGCCCCCCATTCATGATCGTGAGCACTTGATTTTCGATTCGAATCGTCCCGACGACAAAACCGCCGTTTGGAGCGTCCGATTGGCGGAACTTCGTGACATCGATGATTTCCGAGTTAGAAAAGACCTTCGAGTAGAAATCGAGCGCCTCTTCGGCGTTGTCGTTGAACCACAGAAAGGGAGTAACCGTGACCATCGCGTCATCGTAGTCACGCCGACGCGCCCCTTAACCCGCCAACGGCCGCCAAACTGCCGATTCCAAGCGATTTGACCGCTCTGTGCATAAATGTTCGTCGGTCATATACTGCAAAACATGCTGTCAATACTGTTTTGGCTCGCCATAGTGGTCTTCATGTTCGTGTTGGAACTGCACTCCAACGCCTTCATCGCGGTCTTCATTGGCTTCGGTGCGGCGATCTCCTTCGTCCTCGCGCTCGCCGGCCTCCCCTTCGCCTTCCAAGCGGCGGTGTGGCTCACGGTGTCGGTCGTCACGCTGCTCACGCTACGACCGTTCGCGATGCGGCGATTTCACCACCACGCCATCGAGATCAATATGTCCCAACCTACGAATACGGCAATGACCGACATGCACGGCACCGTCGAACTTCCGGTCGGTGACGCCACACACCCCGGGCGCGTGAAGATTCAGGGCGAGTCGTGGAAGGCCGTGACGGACTGGCCGGCCCAACTCCCCGACGGAACGCCGATCGTCGTGAAAAAGGCGTACGGTACGACCCTCTGGGTCGATCCCGTCTAAATCGTTCGCTCCGGTCGTTTTCCGAGGGTGGGGCGACCGAAACTACGAAGGTTGCACGCCGGGTACGTCGGCCATCACACTCTTGATGGCCTGTGCGGCGCCGAGCAACGCGGCACTCTCGGCCGGGATGATCAGCTTCGTGTTCGCACTCTCGGCGAATTTCGCCAGGGTGTCGAGTTGAAGAATCGCCACCAATGTCGGGTCGGGCTGCTGCAACTTGATCGCGGCGTACACCGACGCAATGGCCTGCGCGCGACCCTCGGCCTCGAGGATGAGTGCCTGGCGTCGCCCTTGGGCGCGAAGGATGTCCGATTGCTGGGCGCCTTCGGCCTCCTTGATCGCGGCCTGTCGCTGACCGTCCGCGACGTTCACGGCCGACTGCTGTTGACCTTCTGATTCGAGAATGCGCGCACGCTTCTCTTGGTCGGCCTGCTTCTGCAGCGCCATCGCTTGCAAGATCTGCTCGGGCGGCGTGATTTCCAGGACTTCGACTCGGTTGATGCGAACGCCCCACTTGTCGGTCGCCTCCTCCATCTGTGTCTGGAGCATCGTGCCGATCCGTTCGCGCTGAGAGAACGCTTCATCGAGGGTGATACTGCCGAAGACGGCGCGAACGGACGTGCGCGCGAGATTGTCGACGCTGACCAGGTAGTCCGAGTTGGTGAAGAGCGCGAGACGTACGTCCACGACTTGACTGAAGATCGTGGCGTTGACGATGACGGCGACGTTGTCGCGGGTGATGACCTGTTGACGGTCACCGGTCCTCGGCGTTTCACGAACGTCGACGATCTTCATCACCTCAATGAACGGGATGATGAAGGTCAGGCCGGGATTCTTGATGTCCTTGAACTCACCAAAGCGTGTGATCACGCCCACGA
>DATCFS010000020.1:0-3037 GCA_036509375.1 Acidimicrobiales bacterium | reverse complement strand
TTATCCCTTTGGTCGAGAGGCCCTCACTCCGCTGATCATCGCCATCGAGGGTGTAGCTCTCCTGGCTACCTGCATCTACGCCACGTTCAATGCGGTCCTCAACATCGTTGACGGCGGAAGCAAAGTTCCGGACGGATGGGCACTCGCTTACGCAACCTTCGCCTTTGCCTTGTGCACCGGAATCTATGTCGCTTTGCGTCGAAGTGCGAACCAATCGGAGTTGGTCCGCGCCGAAAATACAGCGTGGCTCGCAGGCTCAATCTTGGGACTCGGCATGCTCATCGCATTCATATTTGGCAGAATCATTCTGTCCACTTCCTGGTCACCGTCTGCTCGCTACATCGATCCTTCGCTCGTCATCGTGACTTGTTTGGCGTTCGTGATTCCCCCGGTGAACATGATTCGAACCACGTTCTTCGAACTCGTCGAAGGATCCCCACAGAGCGAACTTCGTGACGAGGCCCGCGGCGCGGTGAACGACGTTTCCAAGAAGTTTGGCCTGAAAGAGGAGCATCTGCGGATGACCAAAATGGGACGCAAGCTCTACGTCGAACTCGACTTCGTGGTCACGCCCAATTGGACCGTACGGCAGTCGGACGAAGTTCGTACCGAACTTAAACGGCGACTCTCAGAGCTACCCCAGGAACTGTGGCTGGTCGTGGAGTTCACGGCTGACCCTCGAGGAACGTAAGGCGCGGACGCCATCGGAGATGCCTACCGCGGCGGCATTGCTGCGTCGAGCTTGCGGTACAGCGCCTCAATCTTCTCGAGCGACAGCGGGCCTGGCTCGTTGATTTTCGTGATGATGCCGTGTCCGCCTGATATGAACACCCCATCATGCTCGTACGGTCCCTTACCCCTCTTGAAATGCAGGCCTTCGGGGAACCCCCAGATGGCCTCGATGAACACCATCGCCGGATGCACACTCACGGTACGGTCCCCGACGACTTGGGCGACGGGAATAACCAGTCGATAGATCTTTGCGATGGCCGCGGTCCGGTCTTGTCCGCCGATAGAAAGATACCGCCGAGGGTCTGTGCTGGGGAATTTTGGACTTCGGTAGCGGATCTCTCCAGCCCACTTTTTCGAGTCGATGACCCACACGCCCGACGATGCGACGACAACGTGGTCAATGTTCGCCTCAGAGTCGCCGGGCACGTGTCGATCGGTAAGCACGCGTGCGCCAGGAACGAGCTCGTGGGCCAAATACCCACCCATCAGGTACTCGCCCTGGGCACCCTTGAGGTAATTGTCCCCGCGACGCCGCGAATCTAAACGGAGGGCCGAGGATCCGGCGACCGGGTCGACGTGAACAGACGAATTCCCCGCCCCGCAGACTAAGCAGCGCACCCTCCCGCCCTTCGGCGCCTCCGGGTCGGTCCATCCTCGCTGGCCCTTTTCTACGGTCACGCCGCAACTTGAGCAAGTGGCCGCATTGCGCGCAAAGGGCTTCTCGGTCCAAGTCATCGCCCTAACCGTACGCCCAGAAATGTGTGTGGCTGTCTTATAGAGGATGAAAATCTCGCTCCCCTGGCTGTCAACGGCGTTCTGCGTTTGCCTTACGCGACCTTCGTCGTCGTAGAACTTTATGTTCAACTCGCTTCACAGGCCGTCAAAAAGAATTCAATGGCTCACCTCTGCTCAACGCGTGCCGATGTCCATTACCATTCGCTGCTATTACAGGCAACGAGGGAGGAGCGTGGCAGACGTACTCGCGGGAACTGCCGCGGCCATCCGGGAATCTCAATTCTTTGCGCGAACAACTGCGATCCTTCAAACCCAAGATTGGGTCAGCAGGATGAAACGAACTGCAATTTAACAATGGCGACGCACAACGAACAACTCAACGTGGGGACATTCACCCCGTCAATCTTAATTGACCTCGCAAGTTCTTCGGGAGCGCTTGACCGCGTTGGACTGGAGGTGAATGAGTCACAAGTTCCGTCCTCACCCGCTCAGTTCACGTCTCTCGAAGCTGGTGAGTTAGACGTGGTGTTCACGAGTCCAGACAATGTCGTCGCGTACCACTTCTTGACGGCGAATCCACTCCAACGCGCCATCCCCCTGCAGATTATCAGCGCGATCGATCGTGGACTTGGTCTATCGCTCTGCACTGCCCCACACATCCCAAGCGTCGAAAATCTTTACGGCCAAGTTCTTGCCGTCGACGTTCCCCAGTCGGGATTCGCGTTCGTGGCGTATGCCCTCCTCGAAAGGGCCGGTCTGTTCCCGGGTGACTACGTCATCGAATCCTTGGGCTCGACGCCGAAGAGAGCTGACGCACTCATCGCCGGTTCGTGCGCGGCCACAATATTGAACGCCGGAAACGAACTTCGCGCCGTTGGCGCCGGATGTTCCAACCTCAGCCACGTCTCCAACCTCGGACCGTATCTCGGCACGGTCCTCGCGACCTTGGCGGTTCGTGACGAATCAGCGAACGAAGTGAATCGCCGTTTCGTCGACGCGATGCTCGAAACGATCCACGACATCGTCGCGGGTGACAGAGAGGCCCACGTCATTGAGTCCGCGACGAGACTACTCAACCTCACCGAAGAAGAAGCGAAGGAACACTACGCGTGCCTTCGCAGTCCAACGACCGGCTTCGTCGAGAGCGGTCGAGTTGACCGCGCGTCAATTGAGACGCTCGTCACACTTCGTCACACCTATGCGCCAACGCCCGAGCTCGACGGCATTCTCGGCGCATTTGATTCGGTCCTGCTTGAGCGGGCTCGGGAATAAGCACTACGCACTTAACCGACATCGCGAGATGTGGACGCTTCGTTCACCACGCGGTGAGACTTAAGACGAAACATCGACATAACCTGCGGGGTACACGAAACGAGATGACATGACCAGTAATGACGGCCCACGCTCTACCAACTCCAGCGTCACTGACGTATTACTCCTTCGTCGCCCACTGTGGCAGTCATTCATCGGCGGCGTCTTCATCGACGACGATACTGAGGCCTTCGAGGTCCTCGAGGCGGCGACCGCCGCGCCATTGGCGCGCGTGGCGATAGCGAGCGATGAAATCGTG
>DATCFS010000019.1:0-7028 GCA_036509375.1 Acidimicrobiales bacterium | reverse complement strand
GCGCGAGCCGTTGGCGTCGCACCACGGGGAGGTTGAGTGAGGTCCGACGCGACACGGGTCGCGTGGTTTCGACTCACCAGAAGTCGTGACGGCGGCATCGGGTCGCTCGTGATATTCGCGCTCCTGGTCGGCACGATTGGGGGACTCGGCATGGCGGCCATGGCGGGTGCTCGCGCCACGGAAAACTCGTACGCGACGCTGCTCGCACGGTCGAACCCGTCGGCCATCGCACTTGAATTCGGCGGACCGGTTTCCACCTCGCTCCTGGCGAATCTGCCCGGGGTCCGCCACGTGGAGGCCAATGATCAGTCCTTCGCCGCTTTTCCCCTGAACAAGAGCAATGTTCCCGTGATTACGAAAGGCATCGCCAGTGGCGCGGTCAACCCGGTGGCCAGCCTCGATGGCGAGTATTTCAATCAGGACCGCGTCAGTGTGACTGACGGACGAATGGCGAAACCCCGAAGTGCCGACGAATTCGTAACGACGGCGCTCGCCGAACGCCTGATGGGATGGCACGTTGGTGAACGAATTCGCATGGGGTTTTACACCGGTGCGCAAACGGAGAGTCCCAAATTCGGTACCTCCTCACTCCCTCCCTTCGCCATTCACGATGAACACCTCGTGGGAACCGTGGTCTTTACGAATGCGGTTGTGCAAGACGAGGCCGATCGGTATCCGACGTACTACCTATTCACGCCGGCGGCAACGAAACATCTGGAGTCGGGAGTGCGCTACGTCACGTACAACATCCAGGTGAAGACAAGTAGCACCGTCCCCCGGGTCGAGCGCGAGATTATTAAGGCGCTTCCCCCAGGTGTGACCTACGCCATTCACCTCACGTCAGTCGACGAAGGCGAGGTTGACCGAAGTATTCGACCTGAGGCGCTGGCTCTAGGAGTATTCGGATCACTGGCCTTCGCCGCCGCCCTCCTCACGGGTTTACAACTGATAAACCGACGACTTCGTCAACAACGAGTTGATCAAGAATCCATGCGAGCGATCGGGGCGAGCCACTCGACCTTGATGGTTGACTCGGTAGCCGGTCCCGTCCTCGCGACCGGGGCGAGCGCCGTTGTCGCGTACATCATCGCGGTCGCGCTCTCGCCCTTCACGATGCTTGGACCCGTTCGGCCACTTCTTCCTCGTCACGTTCGGCTGGGCGATTCGATTGTGTTGTTGGCCCTCGCCGTGTTCGTGGTCGTGCTGGCGGTAGCGACCGTGGCGTTCGCCGAGAGGTTGACACCCAAACAGGGAAACTCGCTACGAGCGCGCGCAACGTCGCGGTCCCGTCTGGCGCAAGTGGCGATGAATGCCGGTTTCTCCGCGCCGGCCGTCACGGGTATTCACTTCGCCTTCGAATCGGGACGCGGGCGTAGGGCCACGCCAGTGCGCTCAATACTGACGGGCCTCGTACTGGCGGTCACGATGATCACCACGACGCTGACGTTCGCGAGCGGACTGTCGACATTGGTCGCGCGACCGGCGCTCTTCGGCTGGAATTGGAATTACGCCTTGACCTCCAACGTCGAGGTGCCGTCGAAGAGTGTTGCCGTCCTCCAACACGCTTCGAACCTCGTGGAGTTCTCGGGCGTGACCTTCGCTGATATCCAAATAGACGGGGTGACCGAACCAGCGATCGTGGCGAAGCCCGATCAACGAGTGAAGCCTCCCTTGCTATCGGGTCACGGTCTCGAAGCGGCGAATCAAATAGTCCTGGGTGCCGCGACGATGTCCCAATTGCATAAACATCTGGGTCAAACGGTGACGGTGAGCTACGGCACCAAGCACGACTACCCGGTGTACGTGGCGCCTACGCAACTCACCATCGTGGGCAGCGCGACGTTACCGGCGGTCGGGGGGTCGGGGACACTTCATCCGTCGATGGGCGTCGGCGCGATCATTGACGTTGACACTGAGTCGGCCGTGTTCAAAGCAACTATTCGCAAAGGAGAAGTCCTTTCGGGTAACGACATGGTGTTCGTACGCCTTCGCCCCGGGGTGTCAGTCGCCGCAGGTCTGGCGCTCGTGAGGCGCGCGGCGAAGGCCGGCAACGAACAGTATGCGGCGCTGCCGCTTGGCAAGGGAGGAGGTGACCAGGTGAGCGTCCTCGGAGTGCAGTACCCGGCGGAGATCATCAACTATCGATCGACCGGCACCACGCCACTGTGGTTGGCGCTGGCCTTCGCCTTGGGAGTCACGATTGCCTTCGGGCTCACGATCGGCTCGTCGGTACGACAACGCCGTCGAGAGTTGGCCCTACTGCGGACGTTGGGATTCACTCGTCGACAGTTAGGTGCGAGCGTCGCGTGGCAGGCGAGCTCGTCGGTGGTGGTCGGCGTCGTTATCGGAGTCCCCTTGGGCATTCTTGTCGGGCGCGAGCTGTGGACTCTCTTCGCGCGACAGATCTACGCGGTCCCGCTCGCGACCGTGCCAACCGTCTCACTCGTGCTGCTCGCGGTCACGGCGCTCGTACTCGCCAATGTCGTCGCGATCGCACCGAGACGCTCCGCATCTCGAACGCCGGTCGGAGCCGCGTTGAGAGCCGAGTGACGATCGCGAAGGCTCGACACGTCGCGGTCGATCGGATCGCGCCCTGTGGCGAGAGGGTGGCCCAGTGTCGCTGTCCGAGTAACTCCTCACTACTCGGAGCGCAGTACCAAACCCGGCGGCGTTGTCGCGGCGCTTCGACCAGGCCAGGTCGCGGCGAGTACGGCCACCACGATGGACCCCACTCCCACGAGGACCAGCGCGAGCGCGGGCACGGTTGGCTGGGGCACGGCGTTGATGTCACGAGCGAACAGCGTCCAGAGTTCGCGACCGAGAAGTATCCCCAGGGGAATTCCGACGGCAGCGCCAATGAGACCGTCGACGGTCGCCTGCCACGCAACCGTCGCGGCCAACATCCTTCTCGTGAAGCCGAGTGCCTTCATGATGGCGAGATCGCGCCGCCGGCGTCGAACCGACGCGATCAACGTAAGTGCCAACGCAATGACTGCCCCCGTTGCGAGTCCCGTCGCGAGTAGGACGGGCGTCGCCCCAATAGTGCGGTAGTCAACAATCTGCGCCGGACGCTGCACGCCAAGCACCGTGACGGTGTTGCCGTAGGCGGCCGGATCCTTTTTGAAGACGGCGTTGGCGTCGCGGGCGATTCCTTCGAGATTGCGTTTGCCGGCCGCTGCGCTCACGCCTGAACGAAGTTGCACGAAAACGAGTGGCGGGCCGTTGAAATTTCGATCCTTGCTCGAATTGGCCGCGTAGAAACTGCGAGATTCGACGCCGGTAGCCACCATGGCGCCCAGGCCCATCGACGTGTGTTCGGCAATAGCGGAGGCGTAGCCGACGGCCGGAAATGTCGCCGTGCCCACAATCGTCAGCGGCATCGGTGCTAAATAGGCTGGCGCGCTGGACGGGGATCCGTAACTGACCATCACGGTCTCGCCAATCTGTTTGTGCAAGAGCGCGAGCGTCTGACTCCCAATCACAATCTCGTGTTTGTTGCGGACTGCGTGACCCGAAAGGATCGGCGGTAATACTTTGGCACCGGGAGCGATCATGAGCATTGGGACTGACTGTCCGTCGATCGTCAAGACGTTGTAATCAACGCCGCTCCAGTGCGCAATGTCGGGGTCACGATTCAACTCGGGTAACACGCTGGGCGGCACATCGTTGCTCGAATTCAACATGTAGCTCCAGTTCCAGCCGTAGAGGGCGGGACGAGACACGAGCGTGTGAAGGCCACTGGCAAACGTGAGCGTTGTCGCCATGAGCGTCACCGCAAGGACTGCGCCAACGAGAATCGATCGCACCGGCACCTCGCCACGACCGCGCGGCGATTCGAGCGCAAAGTGGGCGCCCATCGTTGGGGCGAGAGGAAGTCCGAGAAGTTGGAGCCGACGTACCGCGAAAGAGCGGCGCGGACCTTTGAATTGCAATTGTCGAATTCTTCGCGGGGAATTCGCCAACGCAATGAAGACTGATGAGCATCCGAGCACCACGAGAAGTACCGCAACCCCGAGACCGAGCACGGTCCAGTCCCACGCGAAACCGCGGCCGGGGTAGATCGCGCGCACCGGTCCGAGCGGGGCGAGCGGCGAGAGTGCGAGGGCCACGACTAGCGCCAGCACGACGCCCAGAATCACACTGGCGACCGTGGCGAACATGCTCTCGGCGAACGTGTCCGACTGGCTCGCTCCGAGCGAGTGCAGTATTCGGCGATCGTCATTGCCTTGGCGCAACTGGCGCGACAGCGCTTGGACCGAGAGGATGAGACACACGAGTGCGGCGATGAGCCCGAAGGCGCCTAAAGCGACCGATTCTGGCTTCACGGCGAGTTCGACTGTTTGGGTAATGTGCGAGGCCACGTGAAATTCGTAAGTCAGATGCGACGGGACGAGTCCGACCAGCTGCGCTTCGACCTTGGCGAGTCCCTCATTTCCGTGACGCAACTGAAGGGCGTAGTACACGGGCGTCGTCCAGTTACGATCGATCTTCGCCGCACGTTGTGTCATGGCGGGCGTCAAGAAGGCGAAGCCGAACGACGTGTCCACGTCATCTTGGACGACCTGGCTGTTCATCACCACAATCGCGGTGACCGTGGCCCGCACGGTGAAAATTGGCTTTACTTTCGACGTGCCGAAGCCGGGAAGACTTGATTGACTTTGTGAGTAAAAGCCGATGGGCACCTTCTGCCCGACGTGGACATTCCAGATTCGTGCGGCGCTCGGCGTGACCTCGACCTCGTTGAGACTTTTCGGATTGAAGAGGTGGCCCTGCAGGGCGGAGAGTCGGTCCTCTTTGAAGGGGTAGCCATCAAGAGTCCCGCAAAGGTTTACGTAGTTCAAAGTGTCGAGTCGGGGCGCTCCGGAAGCGGTCAGCGGAACCGCGGCGCCTTGATTGAGGGTTCGCACGGTGGCAACATCGCTCAGCGCCTTGAATTGTTTGGACAGGTTGGGTCCTAACAGCTGCCCGTTATTGCCGCCGAAGATCGCCATCGTGAGGGTTGAGGGATTCGTACTCTTCAGATAGGTGGGGTACGACGACTGGGTTCGCCGAGCGGCGGCGACTGAGGCCATCGCGAGCCCGCCGGTGAGTCCGATGAGCACAATGACGCTGAGGTACGCGCCCCAGCGACGCGCAAACGTCGCTCGGAATCGGTACCACGCGAATTCGAATGTATGGCTGCTCATCAGTGAACTGATGCCCCCTCGTCGACGTCGGCCTATCCTCTCTCGTTACCGCGCTCGTTGCCAGAATGTTGACCGCACGACGTCGTGGGGTGTTAGTACCACCTCGTCAAGGATTGAATGCCTTCTTGGACTTGCATCTCGAGCGACCTCGTAAGGTAAGTCCGGTGACACGAGGGATGAGTGACGGCGGAGCTCAATGGTGAATGAAGTCGGGGAAATCATCCGAACCCAAGACCTCACCAAGCAGTACTCGACGATGGACGCGCCGGCCGTTGACAAACTCAACCTGAACGTCCACCGCGGTGAGATCTTCGGTCTCTTGGGTCCCAACGGAGCCGGCAAGACAACGACGGCTGGCATTCTCACGACCCGGGTCGTGCCGACGTCGGGCGCCGCCTACATCTCGGACATCGACGTGCGTAAACATCCCGCTCTCGTGAAGCAACTCTCGGGCATCGTGTCGCAACAGAATACGCTTGACCGGCAGCTGAACGTCTGGGAGAACCTCTATTTTCACGGTCGCCTCTTTGGCATTAACGCCAAGGAGTCGCGTCGCCGTTCCGACGAACTCTTGGAGCGGTTCTCGCTGTCGAAGTGGTCGAAGGCTTCGGTCTACGCGTTGTCGGGTGGTATGGCCCAACGTCTCATGGTCGCGCGCGCCATCTTTCACAATCCCGCCGTCTTGTTCATGGACGAGCCAACGGCCGGGCTCGACCCGCAGAGTCGCCTCGCGCTCTGGGATCTCCTGAGCGAACTGAACCGTGCTGGACAGACCGTGATGTTGACGACCCACTACATGGAAGAGGCCGATCAACTCTGCGACCGGGTCGCGATCATGGACCACGGAAAGGTGTTGGCGCTCGATACGCCGGCCAATCTGAAGAAGAGCACCGGGGCCGACACGATCGTCACGATCAAGGTGTCGGCGAACGCCGAGCAGTTAGCGCGCGATCTCCAGCGAGATATTGAAAGCATCGTCAACACTCGCGTGACTGACAACGTCGTGCTCGTCGACATGCGCAGCACGGAGCGACTTGTTCCCCGGGTTGTGGCGACCGCGGAGTCGTCCAACATTGACATCCTCGACTTAGCCGTCGCCGAGCCGTCGCTCGAGACCGTCTTCATCAATCTCACCGGCAAGGAGTTGCGCGACGCATGAGCACTGAGATCACCTTCGAGATATCTCCGACGCGCAGTGTCTTTGAAGCGAGTCGCACCGCAATGGGCGCGTTGATACTTCGTGACCTCGTCGTGGTCTGGAAGACGAAGCAGGAGTTCGTGCTCCGTACGCTGATCCAGCCCTTCCTCCTCTGCTTCGTCTTTCTCTTCGTATTCCCGAAGATTGGTCAGGCCGTCGGTGGCACGGCGGCCGGCGCCTCGGGGTTCGCCACGATCCTCGTGCCGGGCGTCGTCGGCATTTCGGTCATGTTCCAGGGGGTCCAGTCGATTGCGCTCACGATGGCGCAGGAGTTCGGATTTACGAGGGAGATAGAAGACCGAGTCCAGGCGCCCTGCCCGATTTGGCTCGTGGCGATTTCGAAGGTCCTCTCGGCGACGGTCCAAGGTCTCATCTCGGTCCTCATTGTCTTTCCCATTGCCTCGGTCGTGCACGCCGCCGGCGTACGTGCCGATATCTCGCTGCACTGGCTGGTGATCCTGACCTTCGTCCCGATTGCGTGTGTTGCGATGGCCGGACTTGGTCTCGTCCTCGGTACTTCGTTTGAACCACGCAACATTGGGCTGATGTTCGGATTCGTGATTCTCCCGATCACCTTTCTCGGCGGCACCTACTACCCGTGGACGCACCTCGCTCCCGTCGAGATCGGTGGTTTTCACTGGCTT
>DATCFS010000018.1:0-5159 GCA_036509375.1 Acidimicrobiales bacterium | reverse complement strand
GGCCAGGGGGAGCGTGCCCAGGGAGGTCGATCGGAGTGGTGAACCGGGCTGCGATGGTGTCGCCGGCGTACGAGCGTGCAATGCAACGCGTTGGGTCACGTTCACTGTTGCCGCCACGGGAGTAGACGGTGTGTGCGGACGGCTCAACGCCGACGCCGAATTGGCGACGAGAAAGGGCATGAGGGCAACGACGAGTCCGGCGAGCCACGCGCTGCCGCCACCGCCCGCCACACCACCTCGTCGAAGGCGCACCACGTTGCGGGCCAACTGGAGAAGAAAGAGGATCCAGAAGAGGGCGAGCACGAGCAGCAGGCCCCGCACGAGCGCGCCATCGCCTTGTCGAGTCGTGCGGTTCCACTTCGCCACCACGACGTACGGGAGGAGTACGAAATAGATCGCGATCGCCGAACCCTGGAGTGGCGCGGCCACGCCCCTTACGTGGTGGGAGTGAGTTGCCACGTGGACGCCTCGCCCGACGTGGAGGTGATCTCCAGCTGACAGATCTGCGCGTCCCCGACCACGACTTGGCTCGTCACCGGACTGGTCACCGAGCCACAACTCAAGATTTGGCTCGTCGAAGCGCTGGAGGTCAGCGTCCACGTGCCCGGTCCGCGTAGGGGCACGGCGACGACGACGAGCGTGGGCCCGAGCGTTCCGGTCAGTGCGCCGTTCATCGCGTTCGCGTTCGGCACTGACGCGACGGGCTTCGCGGTCGATCTTGTCACGCTCGAGTAGTTGTTGTCGATCATCGGGGTCGGCTCGGTCGTGGGGACCGTCGTCACGACCGGTGACGCAAACCTCGTCGTCGTGGGGACCGTCGTGGGGACCGTCCGTGTTTCGAAAGTGGTCGTGGTCGTTCGCGGTTGCGTGGTCGCGGCAATCGTCGGCGACGTCTTCGACGTGGTCGCCGAGGTGAGGGTGAAGACCAGCACCAGCAGTAGTACTGGACTCGACCACATCAACAGATGAGCGCTCTTTAGAGAAAACCGTGTGCGCGCCATGTTTTTCGAAGGGTAGCGGTGATTGGGAGAAATAGCGATTCGACATAGTCGGGCCTGTGTTTCACCTAGATGAGGAAGCGCACAGCGAAGTGCTGCAGCTCTTTTTGGAGCGAAGCCGGCGCCGAATTATCGTCGGCGGCGATCTCACGCAGTGAACGGCCCTCGTAGACGCGGGCGTAGGTCAGCCGGGCCAATCGGTCGTACTGACTACCACGAAAACTGTGCAAGCGAGCGAGTAGCGGCGAGGATTCGGTCGCTGGCTCGTCGTGCTGGTCGTAGTGGGACACGACCCGTCGCGCGGCCTTCTCCTTCAAGAGCCAGCGCCGCAGCCGTCCCCGTAGGGCCGACAGAATGTCCGGTGCGGCGTACTGACGCGACTGGCCGGCCCAGTCGGTGAGGAGTTCACTCGCGAGGCCGAGCGCGATACCGACCGTCTCGCTCGGCTCGTCGATGATCCCCTCGCCGAACCGCAACTGTCGACAGACGCTCACGATGCCGGGAATCAACGTCTGGAGCAGCGCGCGGTGCAGCTCGACGTCGCCGGCCTCTTCGAGGAGCGCACGTACGATCTCGGCCCGTTCCAGAACGGTTCGTCCCCCGCGACTCTCGAGCAGCGTCACCACGTCGCAGAGGTCGATGAGACCACTCAATCGAAGGTCGGGATGGCGTTCACTCAGCGCTGCCATCGCCTCACGCGATCGGCTGGTGCGGCCCACGTGCTGCCACTCGTAGCGCATCTGTCCTAAGAGGTCGTTCTTCAGTGTCATGGCGCCCAGTACAGGGCGAGCGGCGCATCGTCCCGTGACCGTCGCGATGCGTCGCGCGAGTGCAGTTCTCATGCCATGGATGATGCGCCGTCGAACGCACTTCACAACGCACATACGCCCGACGTAGGCTGTGACCATGGACATCGAAGACTTCTACGACCAGAACGAAGCGCGGCGCGAGAGCAACGAGTTCGAGTTCGGCAGCGAGTGGACAGACGGCGCGGACAACGAGTACGAGTTGTCGTGGGTCGAGGCTACGGGCGAGCTCTACCTCATGGTGGAACCCGACTTCGTACTCACCCCACACATGTTCGGTGGCTTCACCGGGGATGATGAACAGGTGAGCGATCTCACGGTCGTCGTCGTGGGCAAGTTCTCATCCCTCGCCGGTCTCGAGGACGCACTGAAGGACTGGGAAGAGGCCATGCTTGAGAAGAACTCCCTCGACTGGCTGCACGAGCGCATGCCGAAGGATGAGTCCTAGAGGTACGGACTTGACGAGTCCGCGACCTTGCAGAGGCGGGTGAGCGCCGGAACCAAATTTTGGAGTGGAACCCGTTCGGACTCGTTGATCGTCGTCATGAGGGCGTTCCAACTTCCGTCGGCCGACGTGGCCGCGGCGGCCATTGGCGTGGCCTTCAGCAGTTCATTCATGGCCTTTCCTTCCAGCGTCGTGCGTGACGCCGCGCTGATGCCAGCCACCTCACTTTGTGCCTGAAGAGCGAGTGCCTGCTTCACCATTCGACACGAGTTGCGAGCGTCGCTGACGGCGCTTCCGGTTCCGCACGAACTGAGGGTGACACCCGCAACGGCCAACGCAGCGAGCGGGGCGAGAAGTCGAGTTAGCCGAGCCACGAGTCAGCAGCTTGCAACAAGAAGTCGCTGACACTGCGTCCGCGTTCGAAGATGTCGCACAGGGGGTCTTCCCCCTTGGCGACCTGACTCAGCGAGATGGCGCGTCGAGCGACGATAGATATTCGCCGTTCGCTACTTTCGGTCGGTGACGCAAAGGCGTCGGTCGCGGTCACTTCGAGCGGCATCTCGAGGCCGCCGATTGGCGCAAGGTCGATGGCGAGGCGGAGGAGGTCCGGTGAATTGGGCATCGGCGGAAGGGTCCACGTAAGCACCAACGGGAAGTGGAACTCATCGGGTGGGTCAACTTCGTCGGGTAGTCCGAGCACGGCGTCTTCGAACGCCAATAAGGTGCGCGGATCGACGTCGAGTTCGATGTGTAAATCGACCGGGCCACCGCAGCCGTCTTCGGGATGCAGGTCGACTTCCCACGCTTGACGAAGCGAGTAGGTCTCCACGAAGTGCCGTTCGTCGTGCACGTGGAACCCGTGCGTCACCGCATGGTCCTTAAGGTCTGCGACGAAACCAGCGACGTCAATAGCGGCCATTGACACTCAGGCTAGCCCCCGACACCGCTACCGTGGCAGCGTGACCGACGCGCTCTTTCTTCCACTTCGTGAGTGCGCGCACGAGATTGGCGAAGCGGTGCAGCACCATCGCGGCCGTGGCCTTTCGGGCGATCGCGCCACGCAGTACCACTTGGACGTCGCCGCCGACGAGGTTGCGCGCCGGGTTTTGGGCGGTGCTGGCTTTCGGGTGATCAGTGAAGAGTCGGGAACGTCCGGCAGCGGCGATTTCACGGTCGTCGTCGATCCAATTGACGGATCCACGAACTGCGATCGTGGCGTGCCATTCTTTTCTACGAGTATCGCGGTCTTGCGCGGCGACGAGCTCATCGCCGGACTCGTAAGAAATCAGGCAACCGGCACCGTGTTCGAGGGGGAGCTGGGCAGTGGCGCCACCCGCGACGGCATCACCATCCATCCGTCCACCGAGACCGATATCACACGAGCAATCGTGGGGTCGTCGGGCTACCCGTCACACAACCTCGGGTGGTCGCAAAATCGATCACTCGGTGCGGCCAGTCTCGAGATCTGTCTCGTCGCCGACGGTTCGCTCGACGTCTACGGTGTGGCGCAGGGAACGGGACTCAACACGTGGGACTACCTCGCCGGACTCCTCATTGCCCGCGAAGCTGGCGCAGTCGCTGCTGATTACTACAACGAAGAGTTAGTGACGACCGCTGACGTCATTCGTCACCCCGTGTTCGCGGCAACGAGTGCGTTGATGTCCTTCATGCTCGAGACTGGTGTCATCTAGGATTGTCAACCTCGGGCGCTTAGCTCAGTTGGTTAGAGCAGCTGATTTACACTCAGCAGGTCGGGGGTTCGAGTCCCTCAGCGCCCACTGTTGTCTTGTTGCGAGACATCGTGGAAAAACGAACCCCTGCAGTTTAGTTTTCTTTCGGCTTCGCCATCGTTTGGTAGTTCTTCTCGGGGTTGATGGTGATCTCACCTAAGAAGTTTCCGTCGTCGTCGAGCACACGAATCTGTTCGTCGATGATGTAAAGACGCACGCGCTTGCCGAATCACTTGTCGGGCGTGTTGCGCCGGCGACCGTTGCACAAGCAATAGTCGCCGGCGCGTCCGCGAAAGTGACGAGCACGCCGTAGTAACTTCCTCGACAACCGAATAATGGATGAGGCTCTCGCGCGGGTTGAGTCCTACGCGACCGTATCGACTATTTGAGAAGTCGGGACAGTCGCCTGTCGGCCAGTATCCGACCACCCGTTTGGCACGTGGGGCAGTATGTCATTTCGTAGGACTCGAACGACACTCTTCGCAACGTGTCGCCGCAAGGGGTTGGGCAGGGCTCGCCGACACGGCCGTGGACCTTGAATCGCCCTCCCAGTTTGGTCTCTGACAAGCCCCCTTCTCGCGTGCGCTCGAGCTCGAGCGCCGCGGCCAAGACATCGGTGACCGCGCTCAGCAAGTCCTCGCGCTGCTCCGGATTGAGTGAGTGCAGCGATGCGAACGGTGACAGTTTGGCTCGGTGCAGAATGTCATCTCCCCAGCCGCGGCCGATGCCCGCCACCACGTGCTGGTCGCGAAGATCGGTGGTGAGTCGCCG
Organism: Acidimicrobiales bacterium; assembly: GCA_036509375.1. Classification (GTDB taxonomy): domain Bacteria; phylum Actinomycetota; class Acidimicrobiia; order Acidimicrobiales; family RAAP-2; genus RAAP-2. The sequence goes on along the minus strand of DATCFS010000018.1, from coordinate 409 downwards.
TCGCGACTCGCTCGTGCGGATAACTGCCTCGAAGCCTTCGCTTCCGGGTTCAGGTCCAAGGCCAGCCAGCGGACCATCCTCTCCGGGCGCCAGCACCCACCACGAGACTTTTCGGTGGGTGCCGAACTCGCGCACGAGGACGCCGACGTCCGACCCGTCAACTTCGGCGTCGCTGCGACGGAAGATGAAACGGACCGCCGAGCCACGGGGCCTCGTCGTCTTAAGCGGTTGTTCGACGTCGAGGCGGCCCGCCTGCGAGAGGTGGAGCGCGATGCGGGTTCCGTCATCGAATGTCCACACCAGATACTTGGCGCGTCGTCCGACCGAGACGAGTCGGTGGTTCTGCAGGGACTCGGGAGTTGGTGCGTAGGTTTTGAGTGAGGAGAAGCCGAGTAGGTCAGCGCGTCGA
>DATCFS010000017.1:0-6758 GCA_036509375.1 Acidimicrobiales bacterium | reverse complement strand
GGGGTCTCGTTGACCTACTCCTGCTCACTGCGCGCGCGACTAATGACACCGTGCACAGTTTTGTGGTGGACGCGAAAGAGCGTCCCGGTCTCACGGCTCGTCCCTTGACGTTGTCGGCAATGAACGCCAGCGCGACGGTCCGACTCGGGTTCGATGACGTGTTACTTAGTGACGATTCCTACGTCGGCAGCCATCCTTACAGCCCCGGTGGTGAAGGTGTTGAAGGACTACGCACGAACGGTTCGTTGGCACTTGGCGTGGCGCGGCGTTGCATCGCGATCGGTGGCTCACCCACTCTTCATGATGAACTGCAACGGTGTCGCGATGGCCTGGACCGAGCAACTGTTTCCTCAATGCCCGACGCGCGGGCCCAAGCCTGCGAGTTGGCGCTTCGGTCGGCCCACTACTTGGCCGTTGCCCGCGGCAGTTCGTCCGCGTTGGTCGGGGACGTCGCCGAACGTTCATCGCGTGAAGCGGCAATGCTGCTCGTCTTTGGGAGTCGACCACTCATTAAGGAATCGCTCCTCAGGCGAATGCAATCACTCTGACGGAGTTGATTGAACACCGAGCGTTTTGTTTTCGACGTCGGCGGTCGCAATCCTCTACGAGTGTGGTCGGAATTCTCCTTGCTCGCCGCCAATACCGGTGTAATCTGCGCGAGTCGACGGAATTTACCGCCCGACCTGCACTAGGAGAAAGAAGGACGCCAATGGCGGAAGGAACCTCGAACGTAGTTTGCCCCGCTTGCGGTAGTGAGAAGGTCGTCTCTCCCGGCGTCGGTAAGACCATTGGTGGAGAGGCCTTACAGGCGACGGTCGGTAAGTCCATCGGGGGCGAAACCGTGCAGTGCGCGACCTGTTCACACACGTGGGAAGCGCCAGCCTCGATCTAGTTGTCTCTCGCCGTGCCTAGCTCGACAGTGGCGTCGGGCCCGCTACGGGGTCATCAGCACGGTCCAACAGTTCAAGGATCATGGTGAACGCTGCGTCTTGTTGCACGTTCGCTCCTTCACTCAGCAATGCCGTAAAGGCCCCGTCCCCCACGGCGGTGCGGTGGCGAGCGTGGTCGTCACCGCGCAACCGCATTTCGATTGACTCCAACTCCATACTGCTGCGTTGAATGAGCTCGTCGGAAGCCCCGTGCAAGATCGCCGAAGTGCGAACGTCACCAATGGCACTCGCGTAGAGCGCACCGAATAACACTTGGTAGGGAACCAACTCGGACCACGTGCGGTCGTAGTGCAACGACGAAGAAAGTGAACGGGCCGCACGCTCCCCGTCGAGTTGCAGTAGAGCGACCGTCGTCTGGTTGAGTGCGATGTTGGCCAGACGGCGCTGCTTGGCGAGTCCCGGTGCATCCCGGCTCACGAGTTCCTCAGCCCGACGGAAATAATCGGCCGCGGCCTCCAGATTGCCCGACTGAATCTCCATCAGTCCCAAGTCCTCGGTGAGACGAATCTCACTTCGCACGTCGCGTTGGTCGCGCACGAGCGACAATGCCTCGAATGTCTCGGCTCGTGCCCGATCGAGGTGGTCGGGGCCTAGTTCCGACCGAAGTGCGCCGCACAACCGAAGGGACGAGGCCAACGTGACGTTGTCGACACCCCGCGCCAGTTCCACACCCCGTTCGGCGGCCGCGATCGCCGCTTCGCGATGTCCGGCGTGAAACTGGAGATAGGCGTCCAGCAGCATGAACCTTGACTGAGCGACCTGGTCACCCTCTTCTCGAGCCATATCGAGACCGAGGACCAGACATTCGCGACTCTTCTCGACCTGGCGCGACTGATTGAAACACCGACCGGCCACTTCGAGAGCCTTCGCGCGCAGCGGCGACGGCGACTTCGTCCCTGGGGCGTTCAAGGCACCCATCGTCAGTGCGGCTCCCTCGTCGGTACGGAACCGGTTCAAGAAAAAGGTTCGAAGCGCGACGGCGATGCGCAACGCGTACTCGGCGGAGTCCTCACGCTCCGACAAGAAACGCATCGCGCGCTCGATGTTTTCCCAGTCGACGTCAACGCGATTCAGCCAGTCGTACTGGTCGGGTCCGTTGAATTGAACGCCCGCGCGCTCGGCAAACGTGAGGCACCACTGGGCGTGACGATTCTTCGTGGCGAGCGGTTCATCGTCGTAGCTCTGAAGGTGCTCGTCGGCGAAGTGGCGAATGCTCTCGAGTAACCAGTAGCGCATCGACGCTCCAACCAGTCGACTTTGCACGAGACTCTTGTCGACCAGCGCCGTTACGAGACCAACAATCTCCTCGGCTTGGACGTCGACGCGCCCAACCACGGACTCCGCAGCCTCGAGTGACCAGTCACCGGCGAAGACACTGAGTTGGCAGAGTACGGAACGCTGTTGCTCGTTAAGTAGGTCGAAGGACCAGTCGATCATCGCGCGAAGCGTCCGTTGGCGAGGCGACGCCGATCGGCTCCCTCCGGCGAGTAACGACAGTTGGTTGGCGAGCCGTTCTTCGATGTCGCTCACCGACATCGTGCGGAGTTTTGCGGCCGCCAATTCAATGATCAAGGGCACGCCATCAAGTTCTCGACAGAGCGACACCACCGAGGCGGCGTTCACGTCGTTCAGTTGGAAACCGCTTTGTTGTGCGCGCGCCCGGTCCTCGAAGAGGCGGACGGCGTCCGACGTGCGCGCCACGTCGGCATTCAGTCTGATGTGCTCGTCAACCATACCGAGGGGAGGTATTCGAAGCACGTACTCGCCATTCACGCCGAGCGCCTCACGACTCGTGGCGACGAATCGAGCACCCGGACAACGTCGTAACAACACGTCGACGAGCCCGGCACTCGCCTCCAACAGATGTTCACAGTTGTCGAGAATGATCAGCGTGTCGTGGTCATTCAGGGCCCGAACCACCGTGTCCGTGGGATCGCCGGCACTGGCTTGCAGAAGTGCGCCGAGCGTCGCGGCAACCTGGAGTGCATCGGATAGTGGCGCAAGCTCCACGAACCAGACGCCGCCATCGAAGAGCCCAACTCGATCGGCAGCCATCTGCAACGCCAATCGGCTCTTGCCAGTCCCGCCGGGACCGGTGATGGTGACGAGGCGGTTCAGTTCCATGACGTCGTTCAACAACGTCAATTCGGCCTCACGCCCAATGAACGACGTTGACTGCGCGGGAAGGTTGTGCTTCGTCGACGGGTCATCGAGCGTGCGAAGCGGCGGGAACGAATCGGGCAGACCATCCACAACGAGCTGGTAAATCGACTCTGGTCTCGAGAGATCCTTCAACAGATGCTTACCCAAGTCGCGCAGATTGACGTCTGTCGGCATGATGCCCGCCACGAGTTCATACGTGGCACCGGAGATGACGACTTGGTCACCGTGCGCCACCGCCTCGAGGCGAGCCGCGCGGTTCACCGTGGGGCCGAAGTAGTCGCCGTCTCGTTCCTCGCTGGCACCCGTGTGCAGCGCCATTCGCACGGCAATCCGCGCACCGTCGGGCCACGGTTCGTTGGTGAGCGCCCGTTGGGCGTCAACGCTGCACGTCACGGCATCGATCGCCCGAGGAAAGACAGCGCAGAACGCGTCGCCCACCGTTTTGAAGACGTACCCGTGATTGCGTGCAATGGCCCCGCGCATGATGGCGTCGTGACGCGCGAGCGCCAGGGACATGGCGGCCGGCACGTTCTCCCACAGTTGCGTTGAGCCCACAATGTCGGTGAACATCATCGTCAGGGTTCCGCTTGGGGCCTCCACGTCACCGAGTCTTGCAAACGACGACGAGAGCGGCACGGTTCGAGGCGACGACCTAGAACTTCAGCGTCGGTACGCGAGACGCCAGCGTGAAGGACGTCGCATCGCCGCCTTCGGTGAATTGACGTTCAATCGTGTCGTAGGTCATGGAGAACGTGCCGTTGCCGAGCGCGCCCCAGGACGCACCCCACGATTGATAGAACCAGACCATCTTCGTGACCGGATCAACGCCGAAGGCCTCGACCTCGTGGCCGCCGCGAACGGTAGCGCCGGGCGCCACGGCGCATTCCCCGTCCGCCAGCGGCGTATCGAAACTCGAGTACCAGTGGAGACCGACGATGATCGGTCCGAGCGTGAGGAGACCGAGCATCGTTGCGAGATCGGTGGCGTGGACCGATTTCTTCACTACGCCGGCCGTTTCCAGCGCGTCGGCAATGCACGGGCCCGACGATCCTTGGTCGTTGGGCGGATACTGCTCACCGGGAGGGTTGAACTGCGTGGCCCGTTCGTAGAGTTGGGCGGCGTCAACCTCGGTGAAATTCCATCCCGGTCGGTGAAAAGGAACGGTCATCAACGCGCCGACGGTGGCATTGGCGGTGCACGAGCCGAGTGCACCCTGGTCGAAGGGTGGACAGAGCCGAGTCCAGTTCACGACCGTCGTCGGTGGCGCGGGCACGCGCGAAGTGTCGACGTGACGTTGCTGGAAACTTTCGCGACGGTCGACGTGACGACCAAGTCGACCGCCGCCAACGTCTGACTTCTTCTCGTCGATGTGGTTGTAAATCTCGAGCCCCCTCGTTCAGCGCCCAACGACATTCCGCCGATTTCGAGTCACGTTATCGAAGAACGCACGAGGCGACCTGGCACGTGGACGTTCACGCGGAGTGCCGAGAAAAATATCGAGAAAGGAATGCCGTTCTTCACAAGGGAACTATTCTTCGACGCAAGCCCAATCGAACCCGGTTGAGGCGCCAGCATCGAGGGAGCAACCATGTTCAATGTTGTCTTAGTTGGGGCCGACAATACGCCGACGGCCCGACGGGCCGTCGAAGAGGCCAGCCAGGTTGCGGCGATGTCGAAGGGCGCGTTGCACATCCTGACGGCGCACGGCCACTCACCGTTCGTGGAGAGTGACGATCGTCATGAATTCGCCCACGTCACCAAAGATGACGACGGATCAGCCCTGTTACAGGAGCTTGCATTCATCGCCAAGAAACACGGCGTCGATGCCGTCACGCATTTCGTAAAGAGTGACGCGGCGGACGCGTTGCTCGCAACGGCCACTGAGATAGCGGCCGACCTCGTGGTCGTCGGCAACCGCGGCATGCGAGGTGTCAAACGCGTGCTCGGCAGCGTGCCCAACTCAGTGGCTCACCGGGCGACCTGTTCGGTCCTCATCGTCGACACGATCGACTAAACGACTAAACGACTGAACGACTGAACGACTGAACGATTCTCAAAGCCCTTTGACCGTCGAACAAACGGTCTTGCATGACGAATCAGCCCTTGGTGACCTGTTCGATCATCGTCGATTGATCGACCACCATCACCTTCGCGTGCGACACGTGCGCACGGTAGTGACGAATGCGCAGCCATCCAATGAGGGCGGCGACAAAGCACGCCGCGGCGCCGACGCCGAGTCCCACCCGCGCACCGGCGAGACTCGTAATCCAACCAATGAGTGGTCCCCCGATCGGCGTGGAGCCCATGAAGGCCACCGCCCAGAGCGCCATCACCCGACCGCGCATTTGCGGGTCGGTCTCAAGTTGCAACGTTGAGTTGGCCATCGACAAGAAGGAAACACTCGCGAAGCCCACGAGCGCGAGAGCAATCAACTCGATCCAGAGTTTGGGTGAAAGTGCGGCAAACGTGACAAACAGTCCGAAGAGCAGCGCCGCGTGCACCATTGCGCGCGTTCCCGTCTTGCCCTTCGACGCAGTCCAGAGTCCGCCGATGACAGCTCCCACGCCCATCGATCCGGTAACGATGCCGTAAACCTCAGAACTGCCGTGAAAGACGTGGCCGGCGACGATTGGCAACGTGACCTGAAACTCGTAGGTAAGCATGCCGACCAGCGCCATCATGATGAGCGGATAGAGAAGTTTTGGCGTCGAAGCGACGTACCGCAGTCCCTCTCGAAGTTGGCCCTTCGAGCGAACGGTGGGCACACTCGGGCTGAGTGTCGAGAGGTCCATGAACGTCAAGGAACCGACCACGGCAATGAAACTGAGAGCGTTAAGTGCAAAGCACCAGCCTTCGCCAAAGGAGGCGATGATGATGCCAGCAATTGCCGGACCAATCGCACGAGCGACGTTGTTCATCGTGGAGTTCAGACTGACGGCATTTCTCAGATCCTTCGGGCCGACCATCTCCAGAATGAAGGCTTGACGTGACGGGTTCTCGAAGGCGTTATTGAGGCCCAGGACAATTGCGAGGACGCAGACGTCGAGATAGTTGACCACGTGCGTGAGCGAAAGCGTCGCGAGTATCGCGGCCTGCAGCCCCATCGCGGCCTGCAGGGCAATCATGAGTTTGCGCTTGTCGACCCGGTCGGCCACCACACCGCCGTAGGGGCCGAGAAGGAGTACGGGCAGGGTCTGCAGCGCGACCACCAGCCCGATCTTGGTGGCCGAGTGGGTCAGGGTGAAGACGAGCCACGACTGCGCGGTCATCTGCATCCACGTGCCGACGAGCGACGTGGTCTGACCAAAGAAGTACTTGCGATAGTTGGGGTTGGAGAGTGAGGAGAAGGTGCGCCTGGCAGAGACCTTTACGTTCATTGGTCGCGCTCTCGAAGTTTCGCGACGAGCGTTTCGAGGACCGGCGTCGCGACCAACAACGTGCGCTGTTCCTCGTCGGTAAGACGGCCCAGCGCGAACAGCAGGGCGTCAGTACGCTCCGTTCGAATGGTGTCGCGCAGGGCCAAGCCCTTGGCGGTTGCGGTCACGTGAATGACCCGAGCGTCTGCGGCATCGGTCGAACGCGAGATGAGTTCCGCCGCTTCCAATTTCGCCACGATTCGCGACAGCATTGTCGGATTGAGACCTT
>DATCFS010000016.1:0-4028 GCA_036509375.1 Acidimicrobiales bacterium | reverse complement strand
GAAGTCGCACAACACACCGAGCGGTTGGTAAAAGGCGCCGACGAGGTTCTTACCGGCACGGAGATTGACACCGGTCTTGCCACCAATCGCGGCGTCAACTTGGCCAACGAGCGACGTCGGCACTTGAATCAGGGCGATGCCTCGCAGATACGTGGCCGCGGCGAAACCGGCCAGGTCGGTTATTGCTCCTCCCCCGACGGCCACCACGACGTCCTCACGAGAGAGTTCGAGTACGGCCATGCGTTCGAGGAGGTCGTCGAGGTTCGCGAGCGTCTTGGCCGCCTCCCCCTCCGGCACTTCGAGCACGTATTGACGCAGACCGGTTTCGACGTCGAACCACGGTTGGTTCGTTAACGACTTCGACGTCACGATGACTGCCACTTTGGCGCGGGGCGCTCGAGACGAAATGAGTTCCTTCACCTCGCGACGGGCACCCTCTTCGAGCACGATGTCGTAGGAGCGCGGTCCGAGGTCGACGGTAATTATCACGCGCGAACTCCTTCGACGTTCGCTCGTACGCGCGCAACCACTTCATCGATGGTGCCGGACGCATCGACGCGCGCCCTCGAGACTTCGCGGTACCATCCACTTCGTTCGTTGCGAAGTCGCGCGATGCCCTCGACTGGATGACCGCCGAGCAGTGGACGCTCGACCTCGCCAAGACGGGGAACAATCTCGTCATCGGGACAGTCGAGCCAATAGGTTGGTTCGGTCTTCAAGAGGTCACGAGCCTCAGGAGTGCACACGACGCCACCGCCCGTTGCCACGACGCTGTTTGACGAAAGTGCGATGATCAGCTCTTTGAGTTCGCGGGCACGAAATGTGCCCTCCCCTTCGTCGCGCAGATACTGGGGGGCCGGTCGACCAACGGATTCAGCAATCATGTCGTCGGTATCGAGGTAGCGAATCTGCCATTTGTCGGCAATCGCGCGTGCGACCGTCGTCTTTCCAACCCCGGACAGGCCGACGAGAACGAGACGGGCCACGACTACTCGGGTCGAGCGGCCGACGACGTCGATCCGAGATTGGCGAGGTACGAGTCGTGATTGCGCACGAACTCCTCAACGGAATCACCACCAAATTTGCGCAACGCCTCGTTGGCCAGCACGAGTGCCATCATTGCTTCGGCGACGACACCGAGGGCCGGCACGGCCGTAACGTCGGTGCGCTCCTTGAACGAGACGGTCGACTCACCGGTCGCGACGTCCACGGTCTCGAGGACCGGTCGGTTGAGTGTGGAAAGCGGTTTCATGGCCGCTTTGGCGATGATCGGAGCGCCCGACGATATACCGCCTTCGAGCCCTCCGGCGTGGTCACTGCGTCGGATGTAGCCGCCGCCGCGCACGTGACCTTCCTCCACCGCAATCGCGTCATGGGCCGCGCTGCCCCGCTGACTGGCTTGGGTCATCCCGTCGCCGATTTCGACCGCCTTCACGGCTTGAATGCTCATCAGGGCGCCGGCCAGTAGGCCGTCGAGTTTGCGGTCCCAGTGCACGTGGCTCCCGAGACCGACCGGCACGCCGTAGGCAATGACCTCAACGATGCCACCGAGCGAGTCGCCCTCTTTCGCGGCCGCCTTGATCTCCACGATCATCGCCGCGGCCGTCTCAGGATCGAAGCAGCGAACCTCGTTGTCGTCCACCCGGTCGAGGTCCTCGGGCAACGGACGCACGTCGCTCGCCACGGCGGCCTGGCCAATGCGCACCACGTGGCTCACAATGCGAATGTCGATTGAGCGAAGGAGCGCCTTCGCGAGCGAACCGGCAACGACGCGCGCCGCCGTCTCTCGAGCGGAGGCCCGTTCGAGCACGTCGCGGGCGTCGTCGAAGTTGTACTTCTGCATGCCGGCTAAATCGGCGTGACCGGGACGGGGCTTGGTCTCCTTCTTCGACGGCGAACCGGGAGCCGCCGACATCTCCTGCTCCCACTTGGGCCACTCGGAGTTAAGTATCTCAATGGCGACCGGGGAGCCGAGCGTTCGTCCGTGGCGGATGCCGCCGATCAGACGTAGTTCGTCGCGCTCGAATCGCATACGAGGTCCGCGACCGTACCCGAGTCGTCGACGTGCGAGTTCGTCACCGATCTGCTCGACGTCGATGGGCAGTCCGGCCGGAAGACCTTCGACGATGACGCTGAGTGATGGGCCGTGGCTTTCGCCGGCAGTGAGAAAGCGCAACATCGGATAATTCTACGACGCGTGCGCTGGGCTATTGATCGTTCGAGTAGAAGGGGTTCTCGCCCGACGCGTGGTCGGTGACGTCGATGACGCCCGTCAGTTCGGGTATGGCTTCGATGAGCGAAGTCTCGATTCCCTGCGAAAGGGTCATGCGGCTCATCGCGCAGCCCTGGCATCCACCCGAGAGCTTCACGTAGGCGACCTTCTTCTCCTCGTCGAGCGCGATCAAGTCGGCCCGTCCGCCGTGCGAGGCAATGGCCGGGTTGACACTGGATTCGAGAACCTCGGCGGCGAGCACCGCGAGTGGCCCCTCGATACCGAGTGCCAAAATGTCGGCCGGTACGCCGGGATTGATCTCCTCGGGCGTCGGCGCGTTGGGATTCACGAGTACCAGTCCGCCGCCGCCTTCGCTCGCGAACTCGAGTCGGCTGCCCCGTAGGCGCGACACGCTCTTCTCCGGAACGACGATCGTGACGCCGCCGTCGCTGCCAATGGCTGCGCCCTCGGGCGCGTCGGCGCGGTCCGAGAAGTACAGGTCGTAGGAGTAGCCCGCGCCTCGCGTGCCGGTCACTTCAATAAACAGGGCGAGGGTCTCGGCGTTGTCCTCCGCGTTCAGCGCGTCAATTACGACGTTGCGGGCTTCATCGGTAAGGGAAAGTACTTCGAAGGTGTCGACGGTAGTCATGATGCAAGTGTACGTGTGCACTCGGTCGCAACGCACACCAACTATCGTTCACTTCGTGAGTTCCATCCCCTCCGACGCCCACGAATGGGTCAGTTTCGAAGACACCAAACGGCTGAGGACTTGGATGTTCGACGTCACGTTCTTGGAAAGCAACTGGAAGTGCATCTTTGGCGAGGGCTGCCAGGGAGTGCTCACCGAGGCCACCCCCGAATTGGTCCAGGGGTGCTGTAGTTACGGGGCCCACTTCACCGACGAGAAGGACCAGAAGCGCGTGGAAAAGGCCGCGAAACGGCTCACCGACGACCAGTGGCAGTTCAAGGCCAAGGGGCGCCAGGGAACGACTCGGGTAAAGAAGAACGGCGAGATCGTGTCGAAGCTCGTCCAGGGCGCGTGCATCTTTCTCAACCGCCCGGACTTTCACCGGGGACCGGGCTGCGCGTTACACGTGATGGCGATCGACAATGACGAGAGTTACATCCCGCTCAAGCCCGAGGTCTGTTGGCAACTGCCGCTTCGCCGCGAAGACGAAGTCGAAGAGTCCGGCCACGTGATCACCCGCATCTCGCAGTGGAACCGCAGTCACTGGGGGGAGGGTGGTGCCGACTTCCACTGGTGGTGCACCGAGGATCCGGCGGCCTTCGTTGGTCAAGACCGTGTTGTTGACTCCATGGACGAAGAGCTCGTCGCCATGGTTGGTCAGTTGGTCTACGACCAACTGTTGGCGTACATGAACCGACGCGCGGCGCAACCCAAAGGAACGCGTCTCCCCCATCCCGTCATGCGCAAGCGTGCCTAGCCCTCAGCGGCGAGGGGATCCTCTTCGTTGAACGACGTGCGGGGAAGTGAGCCGAGAATTTCGTCGTAGCGGTCCTCTTCGGCGAGACACCATTCGGCGTGCACGTCCTCGGGCGCGGCTCCGCACTCGACACAAGTGGTTGCCCGTGGTCCCGTGGAGCGCTTGAGTTCGCGAGCTTCAACAAACCGACGATGGCGGCCTTTTTTCACGTCAACTCCTTACTGGTCGCAGGCCATAACTGGCGGCGACCGCAACCCAGTAGTACCGAGTCGAGTATCCATCTTAACAACTGGGCCCCCAGTTGGAGCCCTATCATTTCGTTGTGAGCCAAGCCTTTGATCCCAACGAAATGGTGCTTCGATTCCGCGAGC
>DATCFS010000015.1:0-9528 GCA_036509375.1 Acidimicrobiales bacterium | reverse complement strand
GGGCGAAGGCTGCGACGAAAGCGGCACTTGGTCAACGATGGCGGGCGCCGTGAAGACGGCGGTGGATGGCGGATCGACAGCGACGGCGTCGTTGCTTGACGGCGTCGGCAACACGCGTTCGATCGGTTCCGAACCGGCCGGTGACCACGATGCGATCGGCGGTGCAACCGGTTCGTTCGCCTCCGGTTCTGCGGGCGATAATTTTGATGCGCTATCTTCCGTCGCGGGTGGATCAGTGCCGTCAACTGGAAGATCATTCATCCGGACATGCTAGGCACGCGAATCTAAAATTGACCTAAATACGAGTGAAATGTTTGCGTTCAAGGGAACGACTAGATTGGGGTCCCTATGTCGCGTCGCATTGAGATCGAAATTACGAGCCTGACTGGTGACGTGGCCACGTGGCGAGCTGCCGGAGCGAAGTTGCCCAAAGGTGTGCTGAACGCGACGCTCGTCCCCGGTGGCGTCGTCATCGGCAACGTCTACCGCGCGGACGTCGAACAGTACATGGAGGGCATCGAGGTGCTCTCCGTGATGGCTCCGAAGACGGCGTCGCCCGTTGACCCGCGACACGAACGAATTGAACGTATACCCACGGCCAAACAAGGCCCCGACGTCGTCGTCACCTACGCCCCCAAGGGCCGCGGCGGTGCGCGTCGCGAAGGTGGCCGAGACGGCGACGGTCGACGTGAGGGCGGTCCCAGTCGACGCGAAGGCGGACCGGGGCGACGTGAAGCCAGTCCCGGTCGTCGTGAGAATGGACCGGCACGAGCTGGTACGAGCGACAGTCGCGAAGGCGGCGCGCCACGCGCTGATCGCCCCGATCGCGCGAATCGACCCTCCCGAGGTCCGGCCGACAAAGAACGTGGTCCGAGTGCGAACGCCGGTGGCGAACGGCCGGCCCGCGCACCGCGCACCGAACGGGGCGCACGACCACCGCGCCCGGAGCGTCCCGCCGGTCCCGTAGCTCCCCCCATGACGACGACGCATCGCAATGCGTTGCTCGCGACACTCTCTCCGGAGCAGTTGCCCGTCGCCGAACAGTTGCTACGCGGTGGCATGCCCTCCGTACGTGCGGCCGTGGCCGAGCAGAACAAGAACGCTACGGCGCAGGGACGACCGACGATTGATGCGACGACCATCGACCGAATCGCTGAAGAGTTGCTCAGCCGGACGAACCTCGCGCTCTGGAAGGACCGTGCCGCCGGTGCCATCGGGGCCGGACGTGAACTGCGCCTTCGTGATTTGCGTGCCGTCGTGACGTCGGCCAAGACCGTTTCTCTCGATGAAGAGGCCCGTGCGCAGCAGAAGGAACTTCAAGCGGCACTGACGGCTCGTCTCGAACACCTGCGCACGCAGTGGAACGAGAAGCTCGAGGCCGCCGTGGCGTCGAAGAACGTCAAGGAAGCCCTCGGATTGGTGGCGCGTCCTCCGGATATGTCGACGCGCGTGAGTGCCGAGATGGCCGCGAAGGTCGTCACGCTGACGTCGGAGGCTTTGACGGCCGACACCGATCCAACCCTGTGGAAAGAAATCGTGACCCTCACGGTGGACACCTCGATTCGACGCAACGTAAAGCCCGTGGGCATTCCCGACGACGAGTCCTCAAAGGCGGTCGCCATTCACAATGCCGGTGCAATCCCCGAATTGGCGAAATTGCTGGGCATGAAGGTACCGCCGCCACCTCCGCCGACACGGATCGTGCGCCGACCGCCTTCTCGCCGTCCGCCTACTCGCCGCGCATCGTAAGAAGTCGCGCCTTCCACCCAAACGACTCGTAGAGGGACTTCATTCCCCTATCGCCGGGTAACGCGAAACCGTCTCGGGGCGGATCGCCCGAAGCCACCAACTCGTTGAGCAACGACGTCGCGACGTGCTGACGACGGCTATTGGGCGTGACGAAGAGGCCCTCCACGACTCCGTGGCGCACCACGGCGAAGCCGGCTAGATGTTCGTCGTTGCCGATCGTCCAGACGGCGCCCTCGTCCACGAGCGTTTCCAACAGGTCCTCGGACGCCACGTCACCACGAATGGTCGCCAAGAGTTCTGGGCCACCACGATGTGACTCCATTCGTTTCAAGGCCGCGTGCCACAACTGTTCGAGATCCGTCGTGACCTCGTCCGTCGCTTCGATTTTCACTTCAAGTCACCGGGCGATACCCGAGCGCAATGAGCTCAGACACAGTCTCGACAGAGCAAGTTCGCTCGGTCGGAAAGCTGGCTCGTCTTTTTCAAAAGGCGACAGGAGGCGCACCGGAACTCATCGTCCTGCTTTGGAAGAATCGTTTCAGCGGGGTCGACGAGCGTGTCGACTTCCCCCGGCACTTCTTCGTCGTCTTCGGGCGTGGACGTGCGGCGAATGGTCTCCGCCAAAACTTCGTCGAGCGCTAATTCAATATCGGCGTCGTCGACGACATCGTCATCCTCGACCACCACGACCTCGGGGACGACATCCTCGTCCTCAACTTCTTCCACGTCATCAACGTCGGCGACGTCTTCGCTTTCCACGTCGACAACCTCGTCCGCGTCGTCAACGTCCTCCAGTTCCTCTTCACTAATTACTTCTTCGTCAAAGCCGTCGGCGAGCTCTTCCTCGTCGAATACCTCTTCTGTGCTGCTGTCACTTGCCATAAATTCCTCTTCTGTAGCGCTGGAAGTGTAGAGCCTTTTATGCGTCAAGTGACGCCAATCCGCATAAAGACTGGATAAGGACGCTAAATACTAGCGATTCTGGCGATTTCGTTCCGCGGCCCGTTCGGCCTCTAGTCGTTCCAGGTCGGTATCGGAGAAATCAACGTATTTCATGGCGTCGGCGATCGCGTGGTGACCGGCGACTTCGCGCACGAGTCGCGCCATTTCTTGGGCGACTCGTCGGTAACTCGGGTGGCCCTGGGGACCCGATCGCAGTTCAATGAGGTGCATGGCCTCACGCGCGTTCATCTGCATGACGTAGCGAATTCGAAAGGCCAGGGCCACGGCGTACTGGCTCTGCTCGGGAAAGTCACCGCGCATGTCGTAATACAGATCGGCCGAGCGAAGGAGTGACTCCTCGTACCGTTCAGCGAGACCGGACTCCACGATGACCTCGGGGACGTCAAAACCGAGGTCGGCGGTGAGCGGCTGCCACTCAATCGTCAGTAGTCGATGGCGCTGCAGGTCGCGGAAGGCACCGTAGTCGGTGACGAGTTCGAAGCGATAGTCGGTGCGCTCAAACGCGCGACCGGGACGGTGTCGACGGTTCTTGCGGTCGCCCACGTAGGTCTTCAATATGACCGAGCGTTCAATTTCGTTGAGCGCATCGATCCGCTTCGCCGCCTCGTCGTGACTCATGGTCGAGTTGCCAAAGACAATCGCCTCAAGCACGCGTCGCTCACCGTCGGGATCGAACGAAACGAGACGGACTTGTTCGCCCGGTTCTTCCTCTTCGAGTGACGGCCACATGGAGTTGATCAACTTGCGCGTCGAACCGCGCGTCGTCGCCATGTACGTCGACCACGCGACGCCACGCTCGGGCACTTCGACCCGCTTCAAGAATGAGGGAATCACTTTCACGAGTTCGTCGAGCATCAACTGTGCGTAGAGGCGAACTTCCGGTAAGGGGTGGGCGCGCATGTGTAAGAGAAGTGATTCGTACGCCTGACCGGAGGCGTAGATGCCGAGGTTGGAGAGCGCACTGGCCGGCAAGAGACCGCGCGTGGCGTCCAGAGCCTTCGCGCGGATTGCCTGACGGTAGACGAAATCGGTGTCCTCGGGAGTCTTCGGGTACTTCTTACCCAACCAATCCGTGAGCACCGGCAGCAGTTCGGCGTAGGTGTCGAACATCCGATCCATCTCACCGACGTAGCGCGCGCCAAAACGCGACTCCAGGACGTCGTGATCTCGGTAAAATCGATAGTGACCGTTACTCAGCCGTCGGTCGTAGCCGAGATAGCGCGTCGACTGTTCGAGGTAACTCATCAGGCGACCCCACTCGAGGACCTTGGTGAGGACGTTGCTCGCCTGTTCGCAGGCGAGGTGCACTCCCCCGAGCTGCGCCACCGAGTCGTCCCCGTATTCGACGAAGATCCGCTGGTAGAGCTCGTCGGCCCGGTCCATGCCCACGGTGGCGTCGATTGAGGCGTCACCCGTGAGATCGAGGTCGCCCACGAATTCGTCCAAGAACAGGCGTCGCAGACTCTTCGACGAGCGCGAATAGCGGGCAAAGAGGGCACCCTTGACCACCTCGGGCAGGTTGACCAGGGCGAAGACGGGACCCTCCAAATTCGTGAAATAACGCCGGAGAATGGCAGTTTCGGTCTCGGTGAACTCTTCGACGACGTAGGCGTGCATGGGACTCCGAGGTTAAAGGAGAAATCAGGCGCGTGGGTGGACGCTCGACGAGCCCGCGACGACGCTTCGAAGTACCGCGTCACGGGCCTCCACGGCCACCTGGGCCACGTCGGTGAGGTGACTCATTCTCGCTAACTGCTCGCAGAGGTCGGCTACCTGCTTGGCATTCCGGACGAAATCGCCGGGCGACGTCTGGCCGACTTCCACGTCGGCGAGGTCGAGGACCGTGCCGAGCGAGGCCCCCCTCGCCCAGGCCGCGATGGTGGTGGCGAACTTGCCGTCGGGCTCTTTGGCGTTGGGTACGCTGTAGCGGTTCTCAATCTCTTGAATGGTGATCGCGGTCATGGCGATCTCAGCCAGTCGGTCGTTCAGATTGACCCGGCGTTCCTGACCGAGACGGTCATTGAGGACTCGCTTCTTCTTGGTCGTCACGTGGTGCGCGGCGTTCGGCGCCCTCGAGGTGCGCTTGGACTCGTAGACGAAGCACGAGAGCAGGCCGGCCAGTTGTGAGGGCTCGAGACCCTCGAAGACGCCGGCGCCGATTGATTCGGCGATGAGTAGGTCGCACTCGTGGTAGATGGAGCGAAGGAGTTGGCCCCGGTCCGTCAGGTGCCATCCGTCGGCGTAGCCCAGCTCTTCGAGCACGTGGTGGCGCGCGACCATTTGGTCGCCCAAGGGCCGTTTGTTGCCGGTCGGACGGTGGTCCGTCTCGAACTGCGCGAACGAACGCGACACAACTTCTAGAGCGGTGTCGAACTCGAAGTGGTTCACGAGGTTCGCCGTGAAGTTGTAGGTCGGTCGAAAGGACGAGTGCAGGTCCGACGGCTGCGCGAGCGCCACCCGTCCCACGTCCACGAGGGCGACCTCGGGGGCAAAACAGACAATCGCGTGACCTTCGTCGTCGAGGCCGCGGCGACCGGCCCGTCCCGTCATCTGCGAGAACTCCGAGCTCGTCAAGAACTTGCGACCGGCGTCGGAGTACTTAGTGAAGCGTTCGAGTGCCACCGATCGTGCGGGCATGTTGACCCCGAGCGCCAATGTCTCGGTGGCGAACACGACGGCCAGGAGGTTCAACTCGAAGCAGACTTCAACAATCTCGCGAAAGGCCGGCACCATTCCGGCGTGGTGCATCGCCAGACCACGACGGATGCAGTCGATGAAGTCGTGATACTCGAGCGCCTTCAAATCCTCGTCGCTGAAGTCCACGAGTCGTGACTGCGCAATCGCTTCAATCTCGTGTCGTTCCTCTGGCGACGTGAACATGAGGCCGTCACGGCGACACTGGTGGGCGGCGTCGTCGCACGCGGCGCGCGAGAAGATAAAAATGATGACCGGCAGCAAGTCTTCGTGTTCGAGGGCGCGCAACAGCTCGCTTCGACGAGGAGCTCGAAAAGGGGGCGGCGGCGCGCTCGACTTCGGTCCCTTCCACCTGGCGCCGGGCCGGAACTTTCGTGTCGCCTTCATCAGATTGTCGATTCGCCGCACCCCGTCGGAGAGTCGCTGACCGTCGAGTAGGTCCACGATCTCCACCGTCGGCTCGCCGCGACGCACGACCGCGAGGTGATTGTGCAGTTGGATCGGGCGACTCTTTTCCACCACGATCGACGTGGGCCCGCGCACTTCGGCGAACCACTCACCGATGAAGCTCGCGTTGCTGATCGTGGCCGACAGCGCGACGAATCGAACGGCCGGTGGAGTGAGAATGATGACTTCCTCCCAGACGCCGCCTCGAAAGGGATCTTGGAGGTAATGAACCTCGTCGAGCACGACGAGTCCGAGCTTGTCCAGGTGGTGCGACTCGGTTAACAACATGTTGCGAAGTACTTCGGTCGTCATCACGACGACGTCCGCGCTGGCGTTGAGCGAGATATCGCCGGTCAACAGTCCAACACGCTGCGCTCCGAAGAGGCCGCACAGTTCGCCGTACTTCTGATTGGAGAGGGCCTTCAGTGGGGTGGTGTAGAAGGCGCGCTCCCCCCGCTCGAGAATGCGGCCAATGGCGTAGTTCGCAATGAGCGTCTTGCCCGATCCGGTCGGGGCACTGACGAGCACGTTGACGTGTTGGTCGACGGCGTCAATCGCCTCCTCCTGGAATCGGTCGAGACCGAACGCGAGGCTGTGGACGAACGCGCTGCGGTACGCGGCGTCGCTCACTTCTTCAACAGCTTGCCGACGCCGATCGCAATGAAGTAAAAGAACGTCAGAGGGAGTGCCAGGGCCAACATCGAGAGCGGGTCACCGCTCGGGGTGAAGACCGCCGAGACAATGGTGATGCCAATGAGCGCGTAGCGCCAGAAGTGCAACAACTGCTTGGGCGTGACCATGTTGACCATTTGGAGTGCGACGAGGACGACGGGGAACTCGAACGTCACGCCGAAGATGAACAACATGAGCAACAACAACGTCAGGTACTGATTGGGGTTGTACTCGGTCAACAGTGAGTTGCCGCCAATCGACTCGAGGAACTGGATGGCGTGGCCGAAACTGAAGTAGGCGACCGCCATCCCGGCGAAGAAGAAGACCAGTGAGCAACTGACGAACGGGATGATGTACTTGCGTTCGCGCTCCTTGAGACCCGGCGTGACGAATCGCCACGCTTGCCAGAAGAGCACCGGTGACGAGGCGAGGAGTCCGCCGAAGAACCCGATCTTGATGCGCAAATTCAGGCCGTCGAGCGGCGCGGTCACCAGGAACGTGCAGTGACCGACAAAGTGACCGTGCACTCGACGTCGGGCGTCACAGTAGGGATTTTGGAGGAAGTCCAGGATATGGGGATAGAAGATGAATGACACGACTCCGAACAGCAGAATGGTGACCGTGCAAATGAGGAAACGGTGTCGGACTTCGGCTAGGTGTTCAGCCAGCGTCATACCGGTCTCGGCTTTACGGAATTTGGACACGGACGACCTAGTTCAGCGACGGGTCGGGAGGCAGTGCCGAACTGTCGGGCCGCACGGCGACCGGTCGAGCAGGCGGAGTGATGAGTGGTGCGGATTCCAGGTCCGCCGCTTCGGTGGGTGGTTCCTTGGCTTTCGCGTCGGCCACCTCGCGGGCGTCCACGCTATCCGAGAGTTGATTCAAGAGATTGATGGGGCTGCGAACGATGCGTGCAATGTCACCCGTGCTCGGTAAGTCGGGAATGGCCTCGCGCACTTCGCTTTCAACCCGTTCCTGCAGACGTTTGA
Source organism: Acidimicrobiales bacterium (assembly GCA_036509375.1). Classification (GTDB taxonomy): domain Bacteria; phylum Actinomycetota; class Acidimicrobiia; order Acidimicrobiales; family RAAP-2; genus RAAP-2. The sequence goes on along the minus strand of DATCFS010000015.1, from coordinate 2,014 downwards.
TGGCGCGCCAACTCGATCCCAGTCGGTGAGCGACCTCGGGTAGCTTGTCGGGACCCAGCAGCAACAAAACCACGGCCACGATGACCAGGATTTTGATGGGACTTAAGAACATCGGTCCATTGTAGGTCCGACCCTAGAGAAATCCGATGCGGGAGAGGGGCCAGATCCGCACGAACGCCTTGCCAATGATGTCCGATCGGGGCACCGTTCCCCACATCCGGCTGTCGCACGAATCGGAGTGGTTGTCCCCCATCATGAAGTACTGACCTTGCGGAACCGTGACCTTGCCAATGGCTTGCCCGAGCGGCTCGTTATGAGGCCAGTTCTCCTTCAGTGCCGTTCCGTTCACGTAGATGGTGTTGCCCTTCGACGTCAAGTGGTCACCCGGCAGTCCGATGACGCGCTTCACGAGGTCGGTGACGACCTCGCCGCAGTTCTCCGACGGCGGGGCCTTGAAGACGACAATGTCGCCGATGTTGATATGGCCCCACGTCACGGCGAGCTTGTCGACGATGATCCGGTCACCAATTTGCAAGGTCGGTTCCATGGAGCCCGACGGGATGTAGAAGGTTTGGAACGCGAAGGTACGAAGAAGAAAGGAGACGAGTATCGCGACGATAATGATGATCGTCCACTCAATCGCGGCGCGACGACGGGGCTTCCTTCGTTTTGGCGTTTTCGTTTCAATCGGCGCCTCGGACGTCATGACGTCGGAGCGCGCGAGGGGGGTCTCGTCAGGCACTCGGTAAGTTTAGTCCTCACCCATGGCGCTCTAAGGAGAGCAGCAACTTCTGGAATCGATCGTCGGTGCTCTTAAAGGGATCCTTCAACAGCACCGTGCGCTGCATCTCGTCGTTTAGTTTCAGGTGCACCCAGTCAACGGTGTAGTCACGGCGCCACTCCTTGGCGGCCTTGATGAACGTGCCGCGCATGTGCGCGCGCGTCGTCGGTGGTGGCGTATGCGTCGCGGTCGCGATCTCGTCGTCGCTCACGATGCGCTGGAAGTGCCCGCGGGCCTGTCGACGGTAGTAGAGGCCGCGTTCGAAACTGGTGTCGTGATAGAGCAGATCGATGAGCGCGATCTTCGGATCGCTCAACTCGACGCCGCTGCGCTCTCGCTCTCGTTCAATGATCTGCAACTTCGCAATCCAGTCGACGCGGTCGGCCAGTCCCATTGGGTCGGTGCGATACTGCTCGATCACTTCGCGCCACAGTCGTACGGCGTGCACCTGATCGTCGGGCAGCGGATGTCCCTGAATGAACTGCTCGGCGCGCTCGCAGAGGTCCTCTTGGATCTCGAGCGCGGTGAGGTCGCGGCCGTTGCTCAACTTCACCGGTTCCTTACTCCACAAGTCGTAGGAGATGTCGCGCAGCGCGTTGATCGGCGAGGCCATGTTGTAGTCGCGCAACACCGTGTTGCGATCTTCGATCATGGCGAGCACGACGGCGGCCGTGCCGAGCTTCAGGTACGTGGCGAACTCGCTCATGTTCGAGTCGCCAACGATGACGTGGAGTCGGCGGTACTTCTCGGGGTCGGCGTGGGGTTCGTCGCGCGTATTGATGATGGGACGACTGCGCGTCGTCGCCGACGAGATGGCTTCCCAGATGTGTTCAGCGCGCTGGCTCATGGAGTACGCCGTGCCCTTGGCGTTGGTGACCACCTTGCCCGCGCCCGTGAAGATCTGACGGCTGATGAGATAGGGAATGAAGACCTGCTCCAAACGGGTCAGGTCGTCGATTCGTTCGATGCAGTAGTTCTCGTGACAGCCGTAGGAGTTACCGGTCGAGTCGGTGTTGTTCTTGAAGAGGAAGATGTCGCCGCGAATGCCCTCGTCGCTCAGCTGGCCCTGGGCGTATTCGACGAGTTCGCGAAGAATCGATTCGCCGGCCTTGTCCTGCGCCACGGCGTCGACGAGCGAGTCGCATTCGGCCGTCGCGTATTCGGGATGACTACCGACGTCGAGGTACAGTCGGCTGCCATTCTCCAAAAAGACGTTGCTGGAACGTCCCCAGG
>DATCFS010000014.1:0-4349 GCA_036509375.1 Acidimicrobiales bacterium | reverse complement strand
CGTTGCGCGCGCTCGCGTCGTCGGGCACGTCCGTGCTGTTGATCGCTGCCGAGGAGTCCGTCGCCCAAGTCGCCCAGCGGGCCCGGCGCCTCGGCGACGTCCCCGCCGGTCTGGACGTCGCGGCCACCACCAACGTCGACGACGCCGAACAGTTGATCCGTGACGCACGACCGGTGCTCTGCGTGATTGACTCCATCTCGGCCATGAGCGATGAAACACTATCGAGCGTCGCCGGATCGGTCCCGCAGGTGCGTCACGTCGCTGAACGTCTCTGCTCGGTCGCCAAGGCGACGGGTGTGGCGCTGTTGATCGTCGGGCACGTGACGAAGGACGGCGAATTGGCCGGTCCCCGAGCGTTGGAGCATCTCGTCGACACCGTGATCCGCATCGAGGGCGATCGCAACGGGTCGCTGCGCGTACTTCGGGCACTGAAACACCGCTTCGGGTCGACGGGCGAAGTCGGTCTGCTGGAGATGGTGCCCGAGGGACTACGCGAGATGCCCGACGCGACCGTGTTGCGGGGCCCCCAGCTTGAGGTTCCCGGCGTCGTCTTCACGGTGACCAATGACGGATCTCGGTCCTTTCTCATTGAAATGCAGGCATTAGTGGCGACCAGTTCCGGTTCGCCGCGACGCGTGGCCCACCAGGTGTCGAGTCAACGGCTCTCCTTGTTGCTCGCGGTCTTGGAGTCGCGCTGTGGTGTGACGACGAGCAGCTGTGACGTCTTCGCGGCAACGGCCGGAGGACTGCCCGCGAACGAACCCGGCGTCGACGTGGCACTGGCACTCTGCGTGGCGTCGGCCACCCTGGCCTTCGCCATTCCCCGCACCGTCGCCGCGATGGGCGAGGTCGGACTGGCCGGCGAACTGCGGGCCGTGTCGGGACTCTCGCGGCGCGTCCGCGAGGCCCAACGCCTCGGTGCGACCGTCGTAATCGTGCCGGTCGAAGGGGAGCTCGAAGCCGTTGACGGCGTACGGATTTTTCGCTGTGATTCGTTGGCCGAGGCCATCCGGGTCGCCCAATCAGACACGAAATGACCAATCTCTGGTAGAATAACTAATCCCCCTAACGCCTTTCAGGCGGAATTTCTTTGAGGAGAACCTCGTTTATGACTGTTCGCAAGTACAAAAAGGGTGATCGGCTCGTCTACCCCCACCACGGTGCCTGCACCGTGGAAAAGATCGAAAAAATGACGGCTTTTGACGTCAAACAGGACTATTTGAAGCTGAAGGTCGCTTACACGGACTTGGTCCTCATGGTCCCGGTCGCTAATGCCGAATCGGTGGGACTGCGCGACGTCATCAACGACGAAGAAGTCGAAGAGGTCTTCGCGGTCCTTCGAAAGAAAGAAGCCCGCATGCCGACCAACTGGTCGCGCCGTTTCAAGAACCACTCGGAGAAGTTGCGCTCCGGCGACATCTACCAGGTGGCCGAAGTCGTGCGAAACCTCTCTATCCGTGACAAGGACAAGGGACTCTCGGCCGGTGAGAAGCGAATGCTGACGCGCGCTCGCCAGATCCTCGTGTCCGAATTGACGTTCGCGTTGAACGTGGACACGGAAGCGGCTGAAGAAAAGCTCGCCTCGGTCCTCCCGTAGTCATGTCGGTCGCAGCCATCGTGGTTGCCGCCGGCCAGGGCGAGCGATTCGGTGGACCGAAACAGTTCGCAGTTCTGGACCACGATTCGGTCACCGGACACAGCGTGCGCGCCTCTCGATCGGTCGCTGAACGGGTCATCCTCGTCGTCCCGATGAACTACCAGGGTCACGGCGAAGGTGCCGACGCGGTGGTTGTCGGTGGATCGACGCGCGCCGCCTCGGTGCGAGCCGGGCTCCTCGAATGCGGCGACGTCGACGTGGTCGTCGTGCACGACGCCGCTCGACCGATGGCGAGTGCGGCACTCTTTCAGGCGGTGGTGGGAGCGGTGCTCGCGGGCGCGGACGGCGCCATTCCCGGACTCGCGATCACTGACACCGTGAAGCGCATCGTGCGCGACGGCGAAGCAACCGTGGTCGGTGAAACGGTCGCACGCGACGAACTCGTCACCGTGCAGACTCCCCAGGCCTTTCGACGCGAACTCTTGGAAAAAGCCCACGCCGCGAGTGACGACGCGACCGATGACGCCGCGCTCGTCGAGGCCATCGGCGGTCGTGTGGTCGTTGTCGCGGGCGAGGTCGACAACGTGAAGATCACCGTGCCGGGCGATCTCTTGAAGGCGTCGGCGATTGGAATGAAACGATGAGAATCGGCCACGGCATCGACGTGCACAAGGTGAGTGACGACCCGTCGCGCCAACTGTGGCTCGGTTTGGTGGCGATTCCCGGCGCCCCCGGACTCGACGGCCACTCGGACGCCGACGTGGCAACCCACGCGCTCTGTGACGCGCTGCTCGGCGCCGCCAATTTGGGTGACCTCGGTCGACACTTTCCCGATACCGACCATTCGCTGAAGGATGCGCCGTCGCGTCACTTGCTCGAAGCGACCATGATCCTCGTTCGCGCGCAAGGTCTCGACGTGGTCTCCGCGGACATCACCATCATTGCGGAGCGGCCAAAACTGGCGAACTTCATGTCGAGCATGTCCGATGAACTCACCGCCGTCGTCGGTGCCCTCGTGACCGTGAAAGCGACAACCGTCGAGGGCCTCGGGGCGCTCGGACGCGTCGAGGGCATCGGCGCCAGTGCCGTCGCACTCTTGGAAGCGTCCTCGTGAGTCCGCGGCCCGCTCCGCGAAAGGGATCGCCGGGCGGTCGTTCGCCCCGTCAAGGCGGTCGGCCGATGACCGGTGGCCAGGTCGGCGGACCGCGGCGCGCGCCGTCGAGTCGCGAGAAGGAGGGGCTCGGCGGCGAACAGGTCGAGGGTCGACACGCCGTGCTCGAACTGTTGAAGGCCCGTCGTCGCACGGTCCAGAAGATCTACATCGCCGACGCGCAAGACGCGTCGGAGATCCTTGACGCCATTGAGTTCGAAGCGCAGCGTCAACGCGTACCGGTCCAAGTGATCTCAATGACTCGTCTCGACCGTGAGGCGCGCACCGAAGGACACCAGGGCGTGATGGCCATTGCCGCACGGCTCGAAACGGTGACGCTCGACACCCTCATGGAACACCGCCGCCCTTTCTTGTTGGTGTGCGACGGCGTGACCGACCCGCGCAATCTCGGCGCGATGCTGCGCAGTGCCGACGGAGCGGGCGTCACGGGCGTTGTCGTGCCCCGTCACCGCTCTGCTCGTATCTCGCCGTCGGTCACCAAGACCGCTGCCGGCGCGATTGAGTACCTGACGTTTTGTGACGTGGGCGGCGTGCCGGCGGCCTTGGAGCAACTCAATAAGGCCGGTGTGCTCACGGTTGGCCTCGCGGGCGAATCCAAGGACTCGATCTACGACCTCGATCTCGGCTCGGGGCCGGTAGCCCTGGTCGTCGGTGGTGAAGAAAAGGGATTATCTGTGTTGACGCGCAAGCGATGCGCGGCCGTTGTGTCGATACCACAGTTGGGGAAGATCAGTTCCTTGAACGCCGGTGTCGCGGTGTCGGTGGCAGCCTTCGAGGTTGCTCGACAACGCAGTCGTCGTTCGTAGGAGATCCAGCTCGGGACTTTGTACCCTACGGAGACTGAACAATCGTCGTCTATCCTTCTGGCGCAAGGGAGATTCTGCACCACGTTGTATTAGTCACTTCGTTCACGCGAAGTGACGTGGCCATCTTCTTCGAGGCACGATTCCACAAATCGGAGTTGTAGCTGTCGTGCGTACATCCGTCTGCCCGGGTGAACTCCCTACTCTCAAAGGATTCACTGTGCCTCCTTCATCCGCCACGACCAATCGAATTCAACAATGAAGAATTCAATGTTGCGCAAAATGCGCTTTATGTCTCGACTTTTCACGGTGATGGTGATCGCCGCCGTAGCCTTTTCGGTCTCGATTTCGGCGTCGGCAAATGCATTTCCTGTTGTGCATGACGTCACATTTATGGAAAATGCCCACAGTGCGGACTCAATGAGTACCTATCAGATGGGTAGCGGCGCAACGGCGCTCACATTGTTCGCTCAACTGAGCCCATCGTTCGCTAATGCTGGGCATTCGTTTAATGGTTGGAACACGCAACCTGACGGACTCGGAACGTCTTACACCGACGGCCAAACGTTCGCATTCGATGCAGAGTTGACGCTTTACGCACAGTGGACCACAATCCAAACTGTCCACACCGTGTCCTTCTATGAAAATTCGTCCAGTTCAGACACGGTGGGCACTTATCTCGTGGACTCTATTCCGACGGCGCTCACATTGTTCGCTCAACTGAGCCCATCGTTCGCTAATGCTGGGCATTCGTTTAATGGTTGGAACACGCAACCTG
>DATCFS010000013.1:0-29835 GCA_036509375.1 Acidimicrobiales bacterium | reverse complement strand
GTCGCAGTTCCACACGACGGTCACCGTGCTCACGTGGACAATGGTCGGACCACTCCTCGCGTACGGTCTCGCCGCGCCAATCCTCGGTAAGACCGGCGACATCTACGGTCACCGACGTCTCTATCTCTTTGGACTGCTGGGCGCCATGGTGTCGGCCCTGTTGACGGCGCTCGCTCACAACGTCGACATGCTGCTCTTTGCGCGCACGCTCGACGGCATTCAGGGCGCCGCGACCGGGACGGCCTCGGGGGCGCTCATCAACTCGGTCTTCGGTCGCGAGGAGCGTGTGAAGGCCATGGGGTGGTGGAGTCTCGTCGGCGCAGGCGGACCGGTCATCGGCGTCTCGCTCGGCGCACCCATCATCGCGGCCTTCGGATGGCGAGCGCTGTTCTGGTTCCAACTGGTGTTGATCGTTGTGGCGTTCTGCGTGGTCGTGGTCGTGTTGCCCCGACGACGCGGTCTACCCGAGGAGGAGGCCGAGAAGAAGGCGAGGGCCCGTGAGGAGTTCAAGAACATGGACTGGCTCGGCAGTTGGTCGCTCTCGATCGCCGTCACCACACTGATGCTCGGACTCTCCATTGGACCGAGTATTGGCTTCACCAGTTTCTGGTGTCTCGCCACGTTCGGGCTCTCGGTGGTGATGACGATCCTCTTCGTGCACCGGATTCGAACGGCCGAGCATCCACTCATTCCCGCGCACTATTTCCGGCGACGGAACTTCGTCATGCCGATGGTCTTACGCGCCACGGCCAACTTCGCCTACTTTGGAGCGTTCTTCCTCTTTCCCCTCTTGATGGAGGAGGGCTACGGCTACTCCATCCCGCGTGTTGGGGCGCTCGCCATTGCCCGCCCGATTGTGTTCTCACTCTGTTCGCCCCTGGCCGGCTACGCCGCCATCCGCATTGGCGAACGAGTGAGTGCCATTGCCGGTGCGTCGTTCCTCACGGCTTCGCTGGGTCTCTTCGCGCTCCTGCACCCCAGTTCGGGCACCTGGCTGATCGCGATTGCGCTCGGGCTGTCGGGACTCGGCATGGGCGTCGCGATGCCGTCGTCGAGCTCAGTGATGGCGAACGAGGTGAAGTCCAGCGAGTTTGGCGTGATGTCGGCGGCGCAGATGTTGGCCATGCAGGTCGGCGAGGTCGCCGGTATTCAAGTCCTCGAAACCGTGCAGCAGGCACTCGTCCATCGCCGAGGACTGAGTCACGCGAAGCCCGGTCCGGCGCTGCTCGCGACGTTTCATTTGCCGTTCCTGATTGGTGCCGGTGTCGCCGCCGTCGGGCTCGTGTCGTCGCTGTTCATCAGCTCCATCAAACGTGAACGCACGAAACGCTCATTCGCCTTCAAAAGGTAGGCTCTGAGCCTATGAACGTCGACGTGATGCCAGGATGTGAAGCGTTTTCAGCCAACGGAAGTGCCATGGGCGTGCTGGTCCTGCACGGCTTTACCGGCAATCCCGCCTCGATGCGTTCGATTGCGCAACGGTGCGCGAACGCCGGATACACCGTCGAACTTCCCCGTCTGCCCGGACACGGCACGTCGATCGAGGACATGATGACGACGACGTGGGCCGACTGGTCGGGAGCGGCACTCGCCGCCTACGACGATGTGGCGTCGCGCACTGAGCGCGTCGCCGTCGTGGGCCTGTCGATGGGCGGGGGACTGGCGGCGTACGTCGCCGAAGAGCGTCGCGAGGTTGCCGGTTGCGTCTTCATCAACCCCCTCGTGCAGTCACCGGGACCGGAGATGGAAGCGGGACTCGCGCAGTTGATCGAGGCCGGCGTGGAATCGATCGAATCCATTGGCTCGGACATCAAGAAGGAAGGCATCAGCGAGGCCTCCTACTCCGCGACTCCGCTCGGTTGTGTGGCGAGTCTCTTCGACGGCGTGAAGTCGGTACGGGCCAACCTCTCGAAGATCGTCGCTCCCAGTCTCTTGTTGTCGAGCCGCGAAGACCACGTCGTCACGTCCGATAATGGCGACGCCATTGTCGAACGGTCGTCCGGTCCCGTCGAGCGACTCTGGCTCGAGGAGTCGTATCACGTGGCGACAATGGATAACGACCAAGAGGCGCTCGAGAGGGCGACCATGGAGTTTCTCGCGAAGGTGCTCGTGTGAGCGAACCTCTTCGTCGTGAGGACGTCGCTCACGTCGCCAAGTTGGCCCGGCTCATCTTGAGTGACGAGGAACTCGACCGATTCACCGAACAGCTATCCCAAGTCCTCGAACACGCGAATGACATGAACGCGCTCGACCTCGCGGACCTCGTCGCCACGGCGCACCCCTTCGGGATTGTGAACGTCGTGCGCGAGGACGCCATCCGGCCCAGTCTCGACCACGACGTCGTGATCGCGATGGCGCCCGACGCGCAGGACGGTCGTTTTGCGGTACCTCGAATACTGGGCGAGGCGCCATGAAGAGCGCCGCCGAAATCGCGCGCGACGTTCAGAGTGGCGCGTCGAGCGCCGCCAGTGAGCTGAAGACGGCGCTGACGCAGATTCACGCGCGCAACGAAGAGCTGAACGTCTTTCTCTACCTCGACGAAGAGGGCGCGATGAGGTCCGCCGCCGCGGTCGATGAACGCGTAGGTCGCGGTGAGGACGCCGGTCCCCTCGCGGGCGTGCCAGTGGCGCTGAAGGACAACCTCTGTGAGGTCGGGATTCCCACCACCTGCGCGTCCAAGATCCTGAAAGGGTGGCGTCCGCCCTATAGCGCGACGGTGATCGACCGTCTGCTGGCGGCCGGTGCGGTGCCGGTCGGCAAAACCAACCTCGACGAGTTCGCCATGGGTTCGTCAACGGAGAACTCGGCCTTCGGTCCCACGCTCAATCCCCTCGACACGTCGCGCGTGCCCGGTGGCTCGTCCGGCGGATCGGCGGCCGCGGTCGCGGCCGACATGACGCCCGTCTCGCTTGGTAGTGATACGGGCGGCTCGATTCGCCAACCGGCGGCGTTCTGCGGACTCGTCGGCGTGAAGCCCTCCTACGGGCTCGTCTCTCGCTACGGACTCATTGCCTTCGCGAGTTCGCTCGACCAAATCGGCCCGTTCGCCGCGAACGTGATGGACGCGGCACTCGTCCTCGAAGTAATAGCCGGACACGACCCATTGGACTCGACCTCGCTCGCCGAGCCGGCACCGTCGCTCGCGAGCCACGTCAATGACGGCGTCGCCGGCAAGCGAATCGGTCTCGTTCGAGAGCTGATCGACGGCGCGGACGAGGACGTCGTGACGTCGGTGGAACGTGCGGCCGAGGCGATGAAAGAGGCCGGCGCAACGATCGTCGAACTCTCGGTGCCGGAGTTCCGTTTGGGCCTCAGCGCGTACTACTTGATTGCGCCGGCTGAAGCGTCGAGCAACCTCGCCCGGTTCGACGGCGTGCGCTACGGACTTCGTGTGGACGGTGACGACGTGACCGCCATGATGGAAGCGACGCGCACCGCCGGCTTCGGCGACGAGGTGAAGCGGCGAATCATGTTGGGCACCTACGCCCTCTCGGCCGGTTACTTCGACGCGTACTACGGTCAGGCCCTGAAGGTGCGCACGCTCACCATCGACGCCTTCGACCGCGCCTACCAACAGGTCGACCTCATCCTCGGCGCCACCACTCCGTCGGTCGCCTTCACATTCGGTTCCAAGACGAGCGACCCCATGGCGATGTACCTCTCGGACGTGTTCACGATTCCGAGCAACCTCTCGGGCGAGCCGGCCATCTCGGTACCCTTCGGTACCGGTGAGGGCGGTCTGCCCGTTGGCGTGCAACTCCTCGGTCCCGGTCGAAGTGAGGGTCTCCTCTTCGCCGGCGCGCGCGTCCTCGAGATTGCTGACGGGCGACCATGACGTTGCCACGCGACTGGGAGATGGTGGTTGGACTCGAAGTCCACACGGAACTGAAGACCGCGACCAAGATGTTTTGCGGGTGCGCGAACAGTTTCGGTTCCGAGCCCAACACGAACGTCTGCCCGATCTGTCTCGGCCTACCGGGCTCGCTGCCGGTGTTGAACGCTCGAGCGGTGGAACTCGCCATGGCGATCGGCACGGCGCTGCACAGCACCATCTCGCCCTCCACGTTTCACCGCAAGAACTACTTCTATCCCGACATGCCCAAGGACTTTCAGATCAGTCAGTACGACCTGCCGATCAACGTGGGCGGTTACCTCGATCTGCCCGACGGCTCGCGGGTCTCGATCGAACGGGCCCACCTCGAAGAGGACACCGGCAAATCAACGCACCTCGGTGGCAGTGGACGAATCCACGGTGCCGATCGTTCGCTGGTGGATTACAACCGCTCGGGCGTGCCACTGGTCGAGATCGTGTCCGGCCCCGACATCCGGTCCTCGGCGCAGGCTCGCGACTACGCCGGCGAACTCCGTGGCATTCTCATCGCAACCGGCGCGTCGGACGGGCGGATGGAAGAGGGCTCGATGCGCATCGACGCCAACGTCTCGGTCAGGAAAGCCGGTGAGTCGTTCGGGACCCGCTGCGAGATTAAGAACCTGAACTCGCTCCGAAGCCTCCAGCGCGCGATTGACTACGAAGCGCTGCGCCAGATTGAGTTACTCGAAGAGGGTGGGCGAGTGCGACAAGAGACCCGTCACTGGGACGAGAATCTCGGCACCACGTCGACGATGCGGGTGAAGGAGGAGGCCGACGACTATCGCTACTTTCGCGAGCCGGACCTCGTCGACCTCATTCCCGACCAGGCCTGGCAGGACCGAGTGCGCCGCGCACTTCCTCCCATGCCCGCCGAACGCCGCTCCGTCCTCAGCGCCCGACTGCGCGAACCGAGCGAATCGCTGCTCGACGCGGTGTCGGTGGTCGTCGACCTCGGATTGGATCCTTACGTCCAGGGCGCCCTCGACGCGGGCGTGGCCGCGGAACTGGCCCTGCCGCGCGCGGCCAACGAACTCGCGGCCGGGATCGACGGACTGGGCAATCTCTCGTTCGACGCCTTCAACGAGACACTCGCCATGGAGCAGGCCGGCGAACTTTCCGCGACCCAGGCGAAGACCGTGCTCGCCGAGCTCCTCGCCCACGGCGGCGAGCCCCGGGCGATTGCCGCGTCGAAGGGATTCGAACAGCTCGAGTCCGGTGCGCTGACGGCGCTCGTGGCACAACTGATTGACGAGAATCCCGACGAGTGGTCGCGGTACCGCGACGGTGATGAGAAGTTGGCGCAGTTCTTCATTGGTCAGGTCATGAAGCTCACCAAGGGCCAAGCGAACGGCAAAGAGGTCATCGCCGAACTGCAAGCGAAGCGATAGCCGCAGTTCGATCAGAGCGAGCCACTAGGTTTTGGCAATGCGTCGTTCCCTCCTCGTGATTCTCGCCGGCGCCCTAGTGAGCGTCGGCGTCGCGACGATCGGTGCCGCCGACACCACGACGACGACCACCTCGCCCATCACGACGGTGACGGTACCACCGGCACATCGCCGCATCGCCGCCCTGACGGGACTGCCCGATCCGACGGCGGTCACCCAGCGTCGATCAGCACTCACAATCAAGATCGACAATACGCAAGAGGCGCACCCCCAGTTCGGCACCAATGTTGCCGACGTCGTATACGAAGAGATCGTCGAAGGTGGCATCACCCGGCTCGCCGCGATCTTCAACTCGCACCTACCTCCCGAAGTCGGACCGGTGCGATCGGTTCGACGAACGGACCGTCAAATCGTCTTTCCGATCGGCGGCATCTTCGCCTTTTCCGGAGGAGCGCAGTACGCCGTGAAGAGCATCGAGACCGCGCCGGTGAAATTAATCGACCAGTCCAACGCCGGTTCGGCGATGTTCCGCGACCTCTCGCGACCGCCGCCCCACAATCTCATAGCGAACCCGACCCTGCTCATGAAAGAGGGCGGCAAGGTGCACCCGCCACCGGCGCTGTTCACGTACGTTCCGAAGTCGAGTGCGCCGCAGGGGGCGCCGGTCGGATCGTTCAGCGTGAACTTCGCCGCCGGGTACGAGACGTCCTACAAGTGGAATACCACCACCTCGTCGTGGGTGCGTTCGATCTTCGATAAGCCCGACGTGACGGCGGCCGGCAAACAGGTGTCGCCGACCAACGTCGTGGTGATGTTCGTCAACTACCTGGGCGGCGTGGGCGTCGAGGGTTCGTACGCGCAGATGGTCGGACACGGTCCCGTCGACATCTTCTCCGACGGCCGCTTGCAAAAGGGCACGTGGTTCCGCGCGAAGATTCGATTGAAGACCGCCTATCGCTCGGCTTCGGGCAAGGTGATCGCACTCCGCCCCGGACAAACGTGGGTGGAGCTCCTCGCGACGGGCGAAACGGTCAGCGTCTACGCGCCCAAGAAGTAGGCGACGAGGCGTCCGGGCGACCACGCAAGTTTTCGTAGACTTTCCACCATGACTATCCACCCCACGCCACGAAGCACCGACGTCACGCTCGGTAAGAGCCGCGCGCCCGCGAGGGCGATGTTGCGCGCCATGGGCCTCACCGACGAGGACATGAGCAAGCCCCAGATCGGCGTCGCGTCGAGTTGGAATGAAGTCACGCCGTGCAACCTTCCCCTCGACCGCCTCGCCAAGCGGGCGAAGGTCGCCGTTCGCGACGCCGGGGGGGTGCCGTTCGAATTCGTGACGATCGCGGTATCGGACGGCATCTCCATGGGCCATGAGGGCATGCGCGCCTCGCTCGTCTCGCGCGAAGTGATCGCCGATTCCGTGGAGTGCGTCATGCACGCCGAGTCGTTCGACGCCATGGTCACGCTGGCCGGCTGCGACAAATCACTGCCCGGCATGTTGATGGCGGCCGGACGGCTGGACGTGCCCAGCGTCTTCCTCTACGGCGGTTCGATCATGCCGGGTCACCTGGACGGCAACGCGCTCGATATCACGTCGGTCTTTGAGGCCGTCGGCGCCAACGCCGTGGGCGCAATCTCGGACGACGAACTGTTCGCCATTGAGTGTGCGGCCTGTCCCGGCGAAGGAAGTTGCGCGGGCATGTTCACGGCCAACACCATGGCCAGCGTCGGCGAAGCGATTGGCATGTCGTTGCTGGGCAGCGCTTCGGTGCCCTCGATCGACCCTCGACGCGACCAGTTCGCCTACGACTCGGGTCTCGCGGTCCTCAACCTGCTGGATCGAGGGATCACGGCTCGAACAATCATGACGAAGAAGTCGTTCGAGAACGCCATTGCCGTCGTCATGGCGCTCGGCGGATCGACGAACGCGGTGCTGCACCTCCTGGCGATCGCTCACGAATCGCGCGTGGCGTTGGAACTCGACGACTTCAACCGAATTGCGAAGCGCGTGCCGCACATTGCGGACACGAAACCGCACGGCAAGTACCACATGAGCGACCTCGATCAGATCGGCGGCGTGCCGGTGGTGCTCGCCCATCTCCTCGAGCAGGACATGTTGCACGGCGACGTAATGACCGTCAGTGGAAAGACGATGGCCGAGAGTCTGGCGGACTATCACGCGAACGCTCCCGACGGCGATGTCGTCCACGACGTCGCAAAACCGATCCACGACCGCGGCGGCATTGCGGTGTTGCGTGGAACGCTCGCACCCCAGGGTGCCGTGGTGAAGGTCGCGGGCATCGACCAGATGCAGTTCAGCGGTCGCGCGCGCGTCTTCGATGGTGAAGAGGCGGCCCTCGCGGCGATCCTCGCGGGCGAGATTGAACCCCAAACCGTGCTCGTGATTCGGTACGAAGGACCCAAGTCCGGACCGGGAATGCGCGAGATGTTGATGGTCACCGGCGCTATGAAGGGGGCCGGTCGCGGCGGCGACTGCGCGCTCGTGACCGACGGAAGGTTCAGCGGCGGTACGCACGGATTCTGCGTCGGCCACGTGGCGCCGGAATCGCTGGACGGTGGTCCGATCGCTCTCGTGCGAGACGGCGACGTCATCAACATCGACGTCGACACGCTGTCGATTGACCTCGCAGTGGACGCTGACGAACTCGAAGAGCGCGCCAAGCACGTACCCGTCTTCGTGCCCCGCTACACAACGGGCGTGCTCGAGAAATTCGCCCGATTAGTTCAGGGTGCCGAAAAAGGTGCCGTTACCACGAGGTAATCGCCTTGTGCTGTGTCGATTCCTGTGCAAAGATGAGTGCGTGACGACCCGTTTTGAAATTCTGGTGGTAGTAGTAGGCGCACGGCGCCAGTAGTCACGCTCACACGTACTCTGGAGGCCTCCCAAGAAAGGGAGGCCTTTTTGCTTATCTAAGGACAAAGGATCATGGTGCAACTCACAGGGGCGCAAGCTCTTATCAAGAGCCTCGAACAAGAGGGGGTTGACACGATATTCGGCCTGCCCGGGGGCGCCATTCTCCCCGTCTACGACCCGCTCATCGACTCCACGATCCGCCACATCCTCGTACGTCACGAACAAGGGGCCGGTCACATGGCCGAGGGTTACGCCCTGGCCACGGGACGACCCGGTGTCGCCATGGTGACGAGCGGTCCCGGCGCGACCAACATCGTGACGCCGATTGGCAACGCCCACATGGACTCGACCCCGCTGGTCGTCATTACCGGCCAGGTCGCCACCGCCGCCATCGGCACCGACGCGTTCCAGGAGTGCGACATCACCGGCATCACCATGGGCATCACGAAGCACAATTTTCTCGTGCAGTCGGCCCAGGAGATTCCCCGGGCCGTCGCCGCGGCGTTTCACCTGGCGACGACGGGACGTCCCGGTCCGGTCCTGATCGACGTACCCAAGGACGTCACGCAGTCGATGATGGACTGGTGGTACCCGGCGACCGTGGAAGAGTACGACCTGCCCGGATACCGACCGGAGGTCGAGCTCGATGGCGAGACCGTGGCGCGCGCGGTGGCCCTCATCAACGACTCGGAGCGGCCCCTCCTCTACGTGGGCGGCGGCACCCTCAAGTCCAATGCGGCGAACGAACTTCTCGCCTTCGCCGAGCGCACCGGTATGCCAGTCGTCACGACGTTGATGGCACGGGGATCCTTTCCGGACTCGCACGAACAGCATCTGGGGATGCCCGGCATGCACGGCATGTACACGGCGGTGACGGCGATTCAGAAGTCCGACCTGTTGATCTCGCTCGGCGCACGCTTCGACGACCGGGTGACCGGCAAGATTTCGGCGTTCGCCGCCGACGCCAAGGTCATCCACGTCGACATCGATAAGGCCGAATTCAATAAAGTACGCCGGGCCGACGTCGCGATCCAGAGCAATGTCGCGGCGGCACTGGTCGCCCTGGACGCGGCGCAGGCGATGCCGCGAAACCTCGACGTGTGGTGGAAGACCATCAATACGTGGCGCGATCAGTACCCGCTCGTGTACGACGCGCCGCAAGCGGACGGACCGCTTCGCCCCCAGCACGTGATCGAGGCCATTGCCGCCAAGGCCGCTCCGGGCACCATCGTCTCGTCCGGAGTTGGACAACACCAGATGTGGGCGTCCCAGCATTGGAAGTTCGAAGAGCCCCGGACGTGGATCAACTCCGGCGGTGCCGGCACGATGGGCTTCGGCGTGCCGGCCGCCATTGGCGCCAAGGTCGGCCAACCGGACCGCACGGTCTGGTGCATCGACGGCGACGGCTGTTTCCAGATGACGGCGCAGGAGTTGGTGACCGCGAGGTCCGAAGGTATTCCCATCAAGGTCGCGATCCTCAACAACGCCTACCTCGGCATGGTGCGCCAGTGGCAAGAGATGTTCTACGAGGAGCGCTACAGCGAGGTCTACCTCAGTGCCGATCTGCCCGACTACGTGAAGTGGGCCGAGGCCATGGGATGCGTGGGACTGCGCGCTCGCACGCTGAAGGAGATGCACGACGTCATTGACCAAGCCAACGCCATCAACGACGTGCCGGTCGTCATTGACTTTCGTACGGACGCCTCCGAGAAGGTCTTCCCGATGGTGGCGTCGGGTGCCAGTAATGACGAGATCATGGTGCACCCGTCCCAGCGAGGGGAGTTACGGTGAGTCCCGAACCGTATCTCGGCGACACCGCCCGTACGCCAATCCGTCACCACATTCTGTCGGTGCTGGTCGAGAACAAGCCCGGTGTGCTCGCCCGCATTGCCGGTCTCTTCGCCCGACGGGGCTTCAATATCTACTCGCTCGCCGTCGCGCCCGCGGAGAGTCACGCCAGGTTCTCCCGGGTCACCATTGTCGTGGACGCCGAATCCGCACCACTCGAACAGATCGTGGGCCAACTCGACAAGTTGGTGAATGTCGTGGCGATTTCCGACCTCTCGCCGCGCGACGCGTTAGAGCGTGAACTCCTGATCGCTTCGGTTCCCGTGGACGATGGGAGTCGTCTCGCCGTGCTGGACACCATCACGCGAGGCGGAGCGTCAATCGTCGACGTGGGTGCCACGTCCGTGACGGTCATGTTGGCCGGCACGCCCGGCGCGTGTGACGAACTGGAACGCTCATTGGAGGACTTTCGCGAGGTCGAACTCCACCGAACCGGTCGCGTCGCACTCCCTAGACTTGGCTAACCGACTTCACCAATAACCCCCAACACAGAAGGACTCTCCATGACCACGATGTACTACGAAGCTGACGCGAAGCCCGAGCTCTTGCTGGGCAAGAAGATCGCCATCCTGGGCTACGGTTCCCAGGGCCACGCGCACGCGCTCAACCTCCACGACGGCGGCTACGACGTCCGAGTCGGACTGCGTACTGACTCGTCGTCAGTGACGAAGGCCGAAGATGCCGGCCTGAATGTCCTCTCGATCGCCGACGCGTGCGCCGAAGCCGACGTGATCATGGTGCTCGTTCCCGACACCGAACAAAAGCGCACGTACGACGCCGAGATCGCACCCCACCTCACCAAGGGCAAGTGTCTACTGTTCGCTCACGGCTTCAACATCCGGTTCAATTTGATCAACCCCCCGGCCGACGTGGATGTCGCAATGGTCGCGCCCAAGGGACCCGGTCACCTCGTTCGTCGCACCTACTTAGAGGGCGGCGGCGTGCCGTCGCTCATTGCGGTCCACCAAGATGCGACCGGTCAGGCTCACGACATCGCGCTCGCCTACGCGCACGCCATTGGCGCGACGCGCGCCGGCGTGCTCGAAACGACCTTCACCGAAGAGACCGAAACCGACCTCTTCGGTGAGCAGGCCGTCCTTTGCGGCGGCGTGTCGGCCCTCGTGCGCGCCGGCTACGAGACGCTCGTCGAGGCCGGCTATCAGCCCGAGAGTGCGTACTTCGAGTGCCTCCACGAACTTAAGTTGATCGTCGATCTCATGTACGAAGAGGGCATTACGGGCATGCGCTTCAGCGTCTCGGACACCGCCGAGTACGGCGACCTCACACGAGGTCCGCGCGTCATTAACGAGTCCGTGAAAAAGGAAATGAAAAAGATCCTCACCGAAATTCAAGACGGCACGTTTGCCGCCGAATGGATTCTCGAGAACGAGATTGGACGTCCGCGCTACCGCGAACTTCGAGACGCGGGCAAGAAGCACCCCATTGAAGACATTGGCAAGAAACTTCGTGCGATGATGCCCTTCGTCTCCGCCGGCAAGCAGAAGGTCTCCGAGATGTCGGGCGGCGACACCGACTGACGAAGCCTTCACGAAGACTTCGGAGGGGCGCACAATCTGACCTCGTATTGAGTGAAGGGTCTTCGCCGCAGCTTTACGATCACAGTCAGTACGGGGCACTTACTTGGACGTGCTGAACTGATCGTGTGGAACCAATTACCAGAGCGCAGTTAGATCGAGCGAAGCTTCTGGTCGGGAGTGTGCTGACGGGTGTTCAGTACCGCGAACCAACCGGCGATTTGGCGCTCAATGGCCAATGGGACTTCGACGTCGCTCACGTCACCCAACTCGGCGTCCAGCTCACCACCGACTGGGGAGTCATCACTCTGGTCTCCTCCAACGAGTTCACGGAAGGAGGATTCGAGCTCGAACTTCTGGCACAATCCCCAAGCGATCGTCAGCGGCCCGTCGAAGTGATGTCAATGAATGATGAGCTCCCTTGGAGTGGTCTCGTTGGCTGCACGATGTCGTCGGCCAAAATACATTGGGTCGATTCCGCGGTCATTGTTGGCCTTGACGGTAAAAGAGTTCACGTATCGCACCACTTCGACGTGGAGGGCGCGAAGCCATTCGCGGCGCCTCTGTCACCCTTGGCCCTCGAACTTCACTTTGACAATGGCGGGAAAGTACTTCTCGTGTCCGGCGAATGGAATGGGCTGACACTTCCAATCACTGAAAATGGTGAAGGAATCTCAATTTTGTGGGATGCCGCTTACTTTGGCGCGCTGGTGCCACAACTTGCTCGGGGTTTAAAGAAGTCGTGGAGGGCGAAGTGATCTCGCCAAATGGACGACGTTCAATCTTGGGCGCCCAAAAGGTAGCCCAAGGAAACCTTCACGTTCCGGCGGATTTGCTACTCGCGACGGGTTGACAGCACGCAGAACTCGTTGCCTTCTGGATCGGCCATTACCACCCACGAGGCCTTTCCCTGACCTACATCGATCCGACGTGCACCAAGTTTGAGCAGTCGTTCAACCTCGACGCTCTGGTCGTCTGGTCGAAAATCAAGATGAAGCCTGTTCTGCGCGACCTTCGGACTTGTCGCCTGTAGGAAGACGATCCCCGGCACGAAATCGGGATGGGACCGAATCTCAATTTCGTCGTCGGAGTCAATGGTGAGTACCCACCCCAAGGCCTTTAACCACCAACGCGCAAGATCTCCGGGTTTCATCGCCTGAATCACAACCTGTTCCCATTCCACGGCCATTCCAGAACCTTAGGATCAATTTTGGAGACAGCGAGACAGCGAAAGATTCGTTGAAGGGCGCAATTGATTGAGGACCAACATCACCACTCTGAAACGTCCACTCGCGAACTTTGACGCCACTATTGGAAGCGTGACGATCGGTGTCGAGAGATGATACGCATTTCTGGGTGCTAGCACGAGTCACTTTTCGTTGGTGACACGAAGGATTCGGTCACCCGCATCGCAGAGACTTGCCTACAGGGTGGAGGAGGTCGATGGGTCCAGTCGGGGTGGTATTTCGAACCGAGTTTTTTCGGCGCTGGGCGTCGTGGCTTGCGCTGTCACTTCTCGTGGCCCTCATCGGCGGAACCGTACTCGCCGGTGTCTCAACCGCTCGACGTACGTCCTCGGCCGTCTCTGACTTTTCCCAGCGCTATAGCTACGACGTGGAGGCGTTTACCACCTCACACTTCGCCAAGAACTATCTCCGACTGCCGTTCGTATCCGAACAGACCATTGACGTCCTCTACTCCGCCGGAAATGGCACCGCGCAAGGGCACTTCGTATCGAATAAGTACCTAGGCGTGGAGGCCTTACCAACATCGCACGAAGCCAGCACGATCAAGTTGCTTTCCGGTCGTCTGCCCACTGGTGTGCATGACGCGCTCGTCGGGTTCTCGATGCAACAACAGTTCGGACTCAAGATCGGGTCCATCGTTACGGTGCCGTTCTACCGAAAATCTCAGGCCCAAGAATTGGTGGGGACCAATTCGTACGTCATACCCCACGGTCCCCGAGTGCGTTTTCGAGTCGTCGGATTCGAAGCCAGTGTGAATGACTTTCCGTCGAGCTCTCCCGGTTACTCGCTCTTCACGAGCCCGGCGTTCGATCGGAGCCTGGGGCGCACCATGTTCTCCAGTGAACTCGCCCAGTTGCGTCTGCGCCACGGTGAGAACGACATCGCGCGTCTACAGGACTTCGTCAACCACCATCCCAGCTCGGGTTTTGCCTACCTCATCAATGAAGATTCGGACGTAGCGTCGATCGCGCAGTCGATTCAACCGCAGGCGACCGGGTGGTGGCTGTTCGCACTCTTCGCCTTGATGGCCGGCATGGCGTTGGTGGGCCAAGCATTGTCTCGTCAAAGTCTCATTGAGCGCGAGTCCTACCCGACTTTGGCCACGCTGGGCATGCGGCCGCGCCAGCTCTTCGCATTGGGTATGGTGCGAGCGGCCGTCGTGGGCTTCACGGGCGCCGTGCTGGCGGTGGCACTGGCCTTTTTGGTGTCGCCACTGACCCCGGTGGGAGAGGCCCGAGCCGCCGAACCCGTTCAGGGATTCGTGTTCAACGTTTCGGTCTTCGGCTTAGGTCTCGTTGCGGTGGTGGCCTTGGTGATGTCACTGGCGGTTCTCCCGTCGTGGCGGGCGGCCCAGAGCGTTGGTGCGACGAGCCGACGCGATCAGCACGTCAGTCACTCCAATTCCACTGTGGCGATTGTTGCGAAGGCCGGGGCGCCACCGAGCGTCATCGTGGGGGTGCGCAACGCTCTCGATCGCGGGCGCGGTCGTGCGAGTGTCCCAGTGACGACCGCGCTGGTCGGATCCACGGTGGCCGTCATGGCCCTGGTGGCCACGACCGTGTTTGGCGCGAGTTTGACTCATCTCGTCAAGACTCCACAACTTTACGGACAGAACTGGCAACTCGACTTGGGTGGCATGACCACACCACAGTTGAATACGGCATTGGCGACTTTCGATTCCAACAAAGATGTCACCAAGGTCACCTACGGATTCGCCGGCAAATACGTGAAAGTCGGTTCGGTGAGTGTTGAAGGGATCTTCGTCAAGGTGGCTAAGGGACCTATGGCGTTTTCACTCGTCAACGGCACGTATCCGCAAGGGAACGATCAAATGTTGCTCGGGGCCACGACGATGTCCCAGGCTCACCTGCACCTAGGATCACGGGTCTCGGTATCGACGATCAACGTGTCCGGCAAGGTGGAATCGCGAACACTGCACGTAGTCGGCACGGTCTCACTTCCTCCGACCTTCAGCATCGGCGGTCTCGGTGTGGGAGCCGTCTTGCCACTGGGCGCAGCCCTGCAAATTGCCTGTATGGGTGTCCCAAACCAAGCGGCGTGCCGTCAAAAGCTGCTTACGACGGTCTCGGGGTGGGGCATGGCCGTCGGCACTGCGCCCGACCCGTCAGGGCGCCGTGCGCTCGCGCGATACGAACATCGGTTTTCCCAAAACGTCAACGTACTCAATGTGCCGGTTAACTTGGTCAACTTCGGCGAAGCCGTCGATTTTCCCCTCCTGCTCGGCGCAACGTTGGCCCTCTTTGGCGCGGCGACTCTCGCGCATCTGCTTTTCGTGAGCGTCGCGCGACGGCGCCGACAGGTTGCGCTCCTCAAGGTTCTTGGCTTCGTTCGGCGACAGGTATTGGCGGCGACCTGTTGGCAGGCGCTCACGATCGTCTCCATCGGCCTCGTCATCGGCGTGCCTTCGGGTATCGCGATTGGAAAGGCGATCTGGCAGACATTCGCTTCGCACTTGGGGGCAGTACCTGCGGCGGTCGTCCCAGCGACGCTGGTGGCGATTGTCTGTGCGGTAATCATCATCGGCGGCGTCGCACTCGCTCTTCTGCCCGCGCTGCTCGCGGTCCGCGTGGAGCCGGCCGAGGCGCTGCGCGAGTCGTAGCCCAACTGTCGGGCCTGACGACACGGGAGTGCAGCCCTCTGCTGGCGTCTACAAGACTCGTAAGAAGTGATCGAAGCGCTACCGCACCAACACTATTACTACTTCCAAATTCGAATCTAAGAGTTCACCCATCACTACTCTTCTCGGGTGGGCGAAATCGAAGAGAAGAGCGCTATCGTCATCCCATTTCCGGAGGTGAATGACGTCGTGGATGATTGGCGAAGACTTCTCGATCCCGGTCAAGTTCGTGGAATACCCGCGCACGTAACCGTACTGTTTCCTTTTATTCGCCCGATTGATCTGTCGGCCGAAGTTTTGAACGTCCTGGAAGCCCACTTTTCGAGAGCGTCAACCTTCAATGTGGTGTTCGACTCGACCGCCTGGTTCGAAGATCGCGTTGTCTATCTCGAACCACAACCGGGTCATCAATTTCGAACGATGACGAAGCAATTATTGGAGGCATTCCCTTCGTGTCTCCCTTACGGAGGAAAATTCGCCGATCCGATCCCTCATTTGACGCTCGGCGACGGAGCTCCACGAGCGAGTTTGCTGAAAGCCGAAGTGGCCGTGCGCGACAGTCTTCCAATCGAAACTCACGCGAAGGAGGCTTGGCTCATGACGGGTGGAATGGGCCCCAATAGCTGGTCGCTTCGTCAACGCTTCCCGTTTGGTGATCAGCACGTCCAACGTATTTAGCATTATGGAATCTCCACTTCAGTTTTCTGGCGGTCACTTCGGGCAATGAACTGCGGAATCGGCGCGCTTTCTCCGGATTACAAACCTCGAGTTTCGTCGTTCTGGTCTGCACCAACCGTTCTGGAACCTTCGACTGGAGACTCGACGCAAGAGACCAAATTGGTGTCGATCGCGACGCCTCGTTTGCTCAGTAGGAGCGTTTTTGGGCTCCGCTACCATGGAGCGACGATCACGGTGCGGAAGCGGGCCGATCGAACCGAAGTGCAACGGAGCGTGCGTCCAGTCCGATTCTGAGACCGTGGAGCACGGAGAGAGGGAACCTTGGACAAGGACGAACAAGAACTGGATCTCGAAGATGAGATTTCGAATGAGATCATCCAGTCAGATGATGATCAGAACTCGTTAGATGCTGCGCTGCTCGACGAGGACGAGGACGAAGACGAGTTCGTCCAAAGTTCAGTCGACAGGGAGGACCTGGTGACGGGATTCAGTGCTGTAATCCCGACAAGGGAAATCGACGTGGACGAGGACACCCAGGGCGACGACGTGGTGGAAGTTGGTGACGAAGGATTGTTGACAGAGTTCGAGGTCACTGACGGTTCGAATGACGAAGTGCGCGGTGACGAAGTCCAACTTGATTTGGAAGAGGCACTCAAATCTGGCAACACCATCACCAAGGCTCCCGACGACGAATAAGGCAACGTCACTGGTGTTTGCCGGGGTGAAGTTGCGATCTAAAGAGGGAGAATTCCTCCCCTTCCTTTAACACGGAACCAACATTTTCGAAGCCGAGTTGAGCGTGCAAGTCAATGGTTGCCAAATTGCCGCGTTCTGCTCCGTAGTAAATATGGTCGGTCACTTGACGCAATTTATTGATTCGAGCAATGGTCAGGAACTTTCCGATTCCCTTGCGTCGATAATCGGGGGAAACCATCAATCCGCTGAGAAAGTATCCGCTCGGACTCGAAGTCGATTCTTCGTGCGCATCGCGTGAGTGGAATGTTGTGTGACCGTACCCAAGTACTGAGTCGTCGACAGTTGCTACCAGAAACAGTCTCCTTGGGTTGGCCAGGTCTATTTCGAACCGTGACCGCCAGTCCTCGAAGGCGCCCGATTCGTGATCTGAGATCAAGAGAGCACACGCGGTCGAGTCGGACGGCTCCGCAACTCGGATTACGATCTCGCCGGTCGTCACGCACGTCAATGTACAAGACTTGACGATCGGAAGACCGCGCGTTGGCGATTGGGCTAGACGGTGGGGGATCCGACGTGCGGGCAGATGTCAACGAGCTCCGACGAGCGACTCACATCCCGGTCAGGATCAAGAGCCGCTGTGGCGTGGATCTGGTGAACCTTCGTCATCTCGTGCCTTGCGTTTGTCTCAGCGCCAAGCAGACCAGATTTGTAGCAACGTCTATGGATTCTGGACGACGAGAAGTCCTGTCGAGACCCGTCTCTCACCCCGGCCAGCGTGATAGAGGACTCGCCCATTGACGTAGAGCGCGGTGGAATCACCGCCGTCCAGATTGAGAGCGGTCACGACATGAAGGGATTGGAGCAGTCTGACCAACTGGAGGCCAGTGGCACCGGACCTGTCGTCAGTCCCGGCAACAATCATGATGACCGTCTCACCCGACGCCGTCCAACCAATCACCGTGCGCGCGTACTTCTGGGCCATATAGGTATCGGCCGCACTTATTGGCACCACCACACCGTCATTGAGCAACATCGGATGGCCCCCAATGTTGTTGCAACCGGCGGTGGATGTTGTCGTCATAGTGACGGTATCGCCGACTTGAAGAGATGCGAATGACGACCCGGTAGGGGCGGAGATGTCGACGTGACCGGCTTTCACTCTGACCGCGTTGGTGGTCTGCGCCACCAATTCGAGTTCGGTTGAGGCGTTGATCGTGGTCGGACTAGCCGGTGGACTGATGAATGGAATGGTGCTCGTGCTCGTGCTCGTGCTCGTGCTCGTGCTCGAGGTCGTGCTCGTCGTCGTTGTTGTCGTCGAAATCGTGGTGTTGTTGACTTGAGTGAATTCGTAGGTAATACGCCCCGCGGCGGACGGAGTCCGAAGGTTGAATGGAGCGGTAAAAAGCAAGATCCCCGTTAGAGGGAGATTGACGTTGGCGTATTTCATTGGAAGTTCCTGGTTGACGCCGGTGATCGGAACCGTGACACCGAGGTTGTCGACTCTGACACTCCAATCGAGACCTCCATTGACTCGTTGACCATCAAGATTGGCCTGTTGATGGGAGACCTCGGGAGTATGCAAGAGGACACAGTCTTGAATGATCCCGCCCACCTCGTCTCCGGGATCCGCATGTCCTTTACGCGTCACGTCGTAGTAGTCACCATTGACTGCCGCGACACATCCGACCGTGCTTCGACACATGGCGCTTGGAGTCTCCAGACCCCCGTCGATTTGGTGATTCGCAAGATCTACTGCGAGCGAGTATTGCGAGCCCTTGAAGGAGAGTACGCGGATCGCGGTGCGCACTCCATACCGGTCTCCGTTCAAGCCCTCAAAATGCAGCCCGCTGGCCGAGCTTGAAGCGGTGTGGGAAGGACTCGCGAAAGCATCGATGTAGAACGGCATCAGCGTGAATGTCGCGACCACGACCATCGCGAGACTGACGACGGAAGGCGAATGGAATCCCCATTTCCGCCTGTCCCTCGGTGCATCTCTGACTTGGACGGCAATGCAGCGTGAAATTACGTTCCTCGAATTGCGGATCACGTGATCACGATAGGACGACAGTTGTGCGCGGCAATCGTCACCATGCATGCAAGCTTAAATTCCAACACATGTATTCGAGCAAGGTCGGGCGCGGACAATTCGATGGTTGGACCACAGTCGTTGCCAAATCCGTGTCGGTCCTGTAACGACGACCTTGTTGGTGTCGGAGGGTCGACTTACAAATTCTCCGACGGGCGCCTCACTAAGTGGAAAGTTAGGTGAATCATTGTTGAAATGGTGGGGGACCCTTATCGCCTACCTAGAGTCGAGATGATGGTTTCTCCTCAGACACTCAACGAAGCGGACCGACGCCTGGTCGCCGAATGGGCCGCCGATTGCGCAGAACGAGTACTCGAACTATTTGAGGTTGAATATCCAGATGACGACCGCCCTCGAGTTCTCATCGCCCGGACCCGAGCGTTCGCTCGGGGGGATTTGAACACCGCCCACGAGATTCGCCGTCGATTTGTTGGTGGCGTCGGAGTGGGTGAGGTTACGGTTCCCGCCGCAGCGGCTGCAGCCCGAGCCGCCGGACAGGCCGTCGGTGTCTGCCATATGGGCGCTCACGCACTGGGGGCCGCCGCGTACGCAGCTAAGGCCGTCGGACTCGCAGCCCCGAACAGTCCAGACGCCTTCGAAGTCGAGATCCGCTGGCAACTTGACCACATGTCGCCAGAGGTTCGCGCCGCCCTGCGAGCGCTCCCGGCTGTTGGTCAGAACTTGTCCGGCCCCATCGGGCCCGGTCTCCTTGCTTCGGGCCAACTCGGCGCCATTATCCGTCAACTGCAGGCCGCAATTACTCAGACGGATCTGACTGGTGAATTTCCAAGAGCGACTTGACTCTCCACTTAGTGGAGACCCAATAATTGACAACATGATGATCGGGCAATTGGCGAAGAGCACCAAGCTCTCCGTTCGCACCTTGCGTTTCTACGCCAACGAAGGCCTGCTTCCAGTGACGGGTCGCACCGATGCTGGCTACCGCGAGTTCGGCCCGGATGCGGTCGCGCGTGCCCTCCTCATTCGCACGTTGCGTGAGCTGGGCGTGGGACTTGACGACATCAAGCGCGTGCTCAACTTGGAAGCGTCGCTGATTGACGTTGCTAGCGAACACGCACGCGCGATCGACGCGCAAATTCGCCTGCTCCGCTTCCAGCAGGCGGTGCTTCGCGTCTACATCCAATCCGATGAACGGAAGGGGCTTGACATCATGACTGACCTCACCACTCTCACGGCCGAAGAGCGCCGCCGCATCGTCGAGGACTACCTCGACGCCGTTTTCGGTAACGATCCACACGCCGTCGCCGACAAGATGAGAATGGGCACGCCCGAGTTACCCGATGATCCCTCGCCGGATCAGGTTGCCGCCTGGGTGGAGCTTGCCCAGTTGTTGCGCGACCGCGCCTTCATTGAGTCCAGTCGCCGAATGGCGGAGCGGGCGCGCGCAGAGGGCCCCGCCCCGGACGTTGCCCAATTTGAGGTTGGCAAGGCGGTGGGCGAACTTGCTGGCCCCGCCCAGCGAGCGGGGATCGACCCGGGTACAGCCGACGCGCTGGCAATCGTGGAACGCCTGGAATCCTTCGGCCCGACGCCTCACGAAGATCGCGCGAACGTCGCCGATCGGATCGAGGCCTTCACTGACCGCCGCGTCGGACGGTACTGGACACTCGTGGGCATCATCAACGGTTGGGAACCAAGTCAGGCACCTGACGACATCATTGACTCGTGGGAATGGTACGCCCGCGCACTTCGGGCCCACGCGTAATGTTTCGATAATTGGAAACGGATCTTCAAGGGCTCGATGGGGAGGTTTGCCACTTTCCACTGTCGGCTGTCGGCTTACGAAGCCAATCCGCCCTGTACCGACGAAGCGGTGCTGGCTCTCTGGTTCGACAACCCATATCGGTTAACGTCAGCCCATGAAGTTGCTGGAATTGGAGTGGGCAGAGGCAAAGCTCTCCATCGAACACCCACAACTAACTCCCGGTGGGCCGATGATTTCCTATCTAGGTCAACAACTGACACTTGAAGAAATAACAAGATCTTACGAAGGTCGACAGGGAGAACGTATTGACTTGACGCCATCGCCCCTCCGAGTTCTTCGCAGCGTCCGGAGCTTTCCCGTTTTTCCTCTGCAGGGAGTTCAAGTTTTCTGCAGTCCCGATGGGATACGTTCTCGACCATCGGGACGAAGTTGGTGCATACGTGCGATTGTCCGTGATGAAGATGACACCGTCATCGGACATAGTGGATTCCACGGACCACCCGAGGACGTCGGCCACGCTGAAATCGGCTATAACGTGCTCGAGCCCTACCGGAGAAATGGAAACGGCGACCGAGGCGGTTCAATCATTAGTTGATTGGGCTCGTCGCCAGGGCGAGAGAGTTGTTTACGCATCGATCTCACCAAATAATTCAACATCGGTTGGAGTGGCCACGAAGTTGGGTTTTCGTCACACTGGCGTTCGAGATGATGAAGTCGATGGCGAAGAGTGCGTTTTTGAACTCGACCTGCGTACACCCGTTGCCTGACAAGTTCTGAGCAATGTCGGGTCACGCGGTAACTCGCGTGACGAATCTTAATTTCCGGCAACTTCCAAGTGGTCGTCACGGGCTTGACGAATTTGTGCTCATGGGGTCGCACGCTGACGGAATCGAATAGCCGACCTACACATTCTCCGGCTGACGAATACAAAATTTGAATTAAATGGTTCGCGGGAGCGGGAGTCGGACCGGGATTAGCACCGAAGCGTTTGCCTACAGAGTTATTTTGAAACGGCTCCAATAAGTTGAGTCAAATTTTTGTCGCTAACGGCGCCGCTGCAAGACAGCGAGGGCGGCGGCATAGGTGGTGCCGCCCACGAGGCAGATGACGCCGAAGTCGCCCGCGTTACCAGTGCGCGCAACCGAGACAATTGCGCCCACGAGGGCAACGAGCATCACTGAAACGCCGGCGATCGACGTGGCGTCACGGTCTAGTCCCCTCTGGCGTTCGTCGCCCCTGGTGCCCAGGATTGCCGCGAGGTCGCTTCGTCCCCCTGCCCAGCGATAAGCGGCCATCGAGGCCACCGCATAGAACGCGAGAACTCCCAACGCGAAACCGTGGCTCCCGCTTGTCCAAATCGCCGCAGAAAGCGCGAGACCGCCAACGGCAAGTACGATCGCACTCAAGGCCCGACGTACTCGGGGGTGCGTGGTCTTCATTTCCCCTCCTCCTCAGTGAAGATTTCTTCGATAATCGTCGCGAAAAAGTGTGCGAGAGCCAGTGCGAGTGGCAACGACGGTAGATACCGACCGTTCTCGATCGAGTTAACGGTCTGTCGTGAGACGCCGAGATGTTCTCCGAGCTCTCCCTGAGTGAGCCCGACTCCCTCGCGTAGTTGGCGGACGCGGTTTCGCATTTGTCAAGCGTACTTGACAGATACTTACTTGTCAAGTACGCTTGACAGTACTAATTCGACCTTCGCTCGAACCCATAGCCAGAACCTCCATTACCTGCGCCGACCTACACATTCGCCGACTGGAGGTTGGCAGATCGAGATAAATGTGGGCAGCGGTTCGAGATGGCCAAAGCGTGGCAGGTCCCTCTGAGGTCAATTCATTACAGGCACGACGGCTACGATTCCGCAATGAGCGGCTCGTCTGATGGCAAGTCAGCAGTCGCGCGATTTGGCCAACGCCATGCCGAAGGAATAAGGATCATTGTTGGATTCGTTCTTTGCACCTACGGCACCGTCGCAACGTATAAAGCCTTTCACGGAATGCCGAAACAACGTGGTCGATTTCTACTCTTCATTATCTTGACAATGGCGTTGCTGATCTTATTTGTACTTCTTTATCGGCTCCTGAGAACGAAGGTGCCAGCGAAACGAGCTTGGTTGGCGGCTCTTCTGTTGTCGTGCTGGCCTCTAATTATTGCCTGGGGTATTCCCAGTAGATATGGAGGTCCTCCAATCATGATTCCGACAGGAGTCATGGCCCACCGTGTGCCCGGATACGTTCTTACAATCCTGTGGGGACTTGTACTTGCGTGGAATCCACTGTCTTCCATATCGCGACACCCGGAGAAATCGTAAGGGTTGTCAATCTTGCGTTTGAAGATGTTCCGGAGTGGCCGACCTCCACAGCCTCCGGTACATGGCAACTGGTTCTGTGGGCGAGTGAGGGGCCAGCAAATTAGGCCATGACTCGAAGTAGCCTTCTGCGGTGGCGTATTACATTTTTAGCCTCACAGATATCGACGTAACGGACGTTCGACCGCTACGCGAACGGGCTAACGACTTCTTACGCGCGGGAATGTGGGGAGTGGGAGTCGACGAAAGGCACCGCGATGGGCTCGAAGAGGGCGACGTTCTACTCTGTTATCTCGCCGCGCCAGAGCGGCAGTTCGTCGCTCGTGCCGTTGTTGCATCACGAGCGCATAAATGGAGCCAGGTCGAAGCGAGGCAGTATCCAGGTGAATTGCCGGGAGGCGTCGTACTGAGTCGAGTCGAGATATGGGATCCTCCGATCGCGATGAGCGCCGTGCTGCCAGAGGTCGACCCCGCCGAGAAAGCCAGGGCTGAATTCGATACGGGTGTGGTCCGGATCACGCCGGGCGAGTATGAAACCGCAATCAAGGTAGCAGTCGCAGTGGCCGACACTCGAAGTTGAGTTGGCACGCAGTAAATTGCCTTAGCTACCGTTCTCGAAATGGCGTGACGAGCCAAGAGCAGCGCGTTTTTGATAGCGAGGGGAAAGTGTCGTCCGGACCCGAATCCAGAATTTTTGCGTCAGATGGTGCGCCTGGTCGTCTGCTGTTACTTCGTGGCACCCGGCCCTGGAGATACGTCAAAGAAGCCCGCTCGGTGATACACGCTATGAGCTACCTCGTCATTGGTGGACAGGAAGAGGAGATCTGCTCCCATCAGAAGAGCAGAAGATGCCAAGGCGACAACGGTCATGAGACCGAAGCCACGCCGCCGAAACTCCACAAGAGTCGCAATCCCGGCCAGTTCTGTGACGCCTCGGGAGATTGGCAGCCACATGCCTGTTGAGACGCCGATGCCCTGCCAGCGCGCGATGATCGCACTACCGCCTACAAGATTGGGGCGGAATTGCTCTGCCACGTCCGCCGGTATTTCAACGGCCATCGGGTCGAAACCTCTCTCGTTGATTGTCAGCGTCTCCTGGATGTCTTCTACCGGAGATGAGGAGGTGACTTCGAGCAGCGCCACATCAATCAGAGGCGGTTGCGCATTGAGTGAGGCGCGCGTGCAGGCCAAGATGAATCGATCAGAGATGATCGACGGAGAGCGAAACGAACGGATACGGGCTATCGTTTCTTCGCCTTCGTCGCTATGTGAACTCGGGTCAACTGGCATGGGCAAGAGAGTATCCAATGTGGTCAAGGAATTTGTGAACGGTGGACCGACGTCAACCATCTCCGACTGGCGTCTAACCAATTGGGATCTTCGTTTCACATCTCGGTGACACCGTATATTCCTTCAATAAACATTGAATTGAACGTGGCCCTTCGGCACAGGATTTCTTAGGATTTTCATAAATTAAAACCATCGTGACCTGCTATCATGGCAGTCACTGCCGGTGAGTGCTAACCGGTAGCACTGGACAAAAGAGTGATTAGGAGGTAGGGCAATGCCACTTCTCGTTCGTTCCGAACCTTATCGAGACTTTGATCGTTTCTTTCAGCAACTGTTGGGAGATTCGAGTCGCCGGGTTACGTCCGTGGGTATTCCGATGGACGCATATAGGAAGCAAGACCAGTTCTTGCTTCAGTTCGATGTACCTGGCGTGGACTCCGAGTCAATTGAATTGACCGTCGACAACAATACTTTGACCGTCAAGGCAGAGCGTCAAGCGCCTGTGCTGGCTGAGCGTATCGAAGCTTTGGTCGCAGAACGTCCCCATGGCGTGTTTACGCGTCAGATACTTCTGGGTGACAATCTTGACACGTCGAAAATCGACGCGCAGTTTTCCGACGGCGTGCTTACCCTCTCAATTCCCGTCGCGGAAGAAGCGAAGCCTCGTCGGATTGACATTCGGCACGATTCTTCCAAATCGGAGATCATGGCGTAAAAGCAACCGATACTCCGGGGTGGCCAGGATGTCTCGGGGGGGCCACCCCGGATTCGCTGGGAATTGTGTTGGAGGGCCGACGTAAACCCGTACGCGAGCCAAATGTGATCAACATTGAACTTTCATCTCGACATTGCGGTCGAATCGAATGCCCTCGAAACTTAGAGGTTCCCGACGACGTAATTGATGCACGCGCAAAGCGACGCGACGTCCTCTGAGTCCACACTTGGGAACATCGCGACGCGGAGTTGATTGCGACCGAGTTTCCGATACGGGTCGGTGTCAACGACACCGTTGGCGCGCAGAATCTTTGCAATCAGGTTGGCGTCCAGGTCGTCGTTGAAATCAATCGTGCCGACTACATTGCTGCGCTGCGTCGGATTCGAAACGAAGGGCGTGGCAAACGGCGACGCCTCGGCCCACGTGTAAAGGATCTCAGCCGAGGCGCGCGAACGACCGGCCGAAAATTCCAGACCACCGTTGTCGTTCATCCACTTCACCTGGGACGCGAGCATGTGGATGGTCGCGAGGGCCGGCGTGTTGTACGTCTGATTGAGCCGAGAGTTGTCGAGCGCAATCTTGAGGTCGAGGAAGGCGGGCGTCCAACGACCCGACGCCGCGAGCGTTTCGATGCGCTCGATGGCCGCGGGAGAGCAAATGGCGAGCCAGAGGCCCCCGTCGGAGGCGAAGGACTTCTGCGGTGCGAAGTAGTAGCAGTCGAACTGCGACGGGTCAACCATGAGCCCGCCGGCTCCTGAGGTTGCGTCGACCGCAACGAGTCCCTTGGCACCGGCGGGACGTTCGATCGACATCATCACGCCGGTCGAGGTCTCGTTATGCGTAAGGGCGTACAGGTCCACCGAGTCATCGGCGACGGCCAGTGGATGCGAACCGACCTCACTCTTGATGATCTGGGGCTCTTTCAGGTGGGGAGCCTCCTTCACGCAACTCGCGAACTTTGAAGAGAACTCGCCAAAACTCAGGTGTTGTGACTGATCGGCCACGAGATGGAACGTCGCCGCATCCCAGAAGCACGTGGTGCCGCCATTGCCCAGCAGCACCTCGTAACCGTCGGGCAGATTGAAGAGAGTTGCCAGTCCGTCGCGCACCTCACCAACCTTGTTGCGCACCGTTGCCTGTCGGTGCGATGTGCCCATGTACGTGGCGCCGTCGGCGACTAGGTTGCTCAATTGCTCGGCTCGCACTTTTGACGGGCCGGAGCCAAATCGGCCGTCGCGGGGGAGAAGTTCGGATGGAATCTTTAGGGTCTCTGGGGAGGTCATAGAATTATTTTACGGGTATTGAACGGAGCGTCTGATGAGTTCGAGAGTAAGTCACCTTCTAGGCGGCTTGGCACCCAGTGCAACGCTCGCCGTCGACGCCAAAGCGAAGGCGATGAAGGCGGCCGGCGAGCCAGTTATTGGCTACGGAGCGGGCGAGCCCGACTTCTCGACGCCGGTTCATATCGTTGAGGCGGCCGCGAAGGCCTGTTACGACCCGACGAACTACAAGTACACGCCGACGGCCGGACTTCAGGAGTTGCGCGAAGCCATTGTCGCCAAGTCCATGCGCGATTCGGGCCTCGAAATCACGCGCAATCAGGTACTGGTCACGAACGGTGGCAAGCACGCGATCATCACCGCGATGATGACCAAACTTGACCCGGGCGACGAAGTCTTGATTCCGGCCCCCTACTGGACGACCTATCCCGAAGCGGTCTACCTCGCGGGAGGAAATCCTGTCCCGGTCATGACCAGTGACGAAAATGGCTTCCGGGTCACTGTCGACGAGTTGGAACGGGCCAGGACCGAGAAGACCGCGATGCTCATCTTCGTCTCGCCGTCCAACCCTTCGGGAGCCGTCGTTCACCCCGACGACGTTGCCGCCATTGGCCGCTGGGCCGCCGAGCACGATATTTGGGTCCTCTGTGACGAGATCTACGAACACCTGGTGTACGGCGACGCCCGAAGTGTGTCCCTCCCGGTCGTCGCGCCGGAACTGGGTGATCGTTGGATTGTCGTCAACGGCGTGGCGAAAACTTACGCCATGACGGGTTGGCGTATTGGCTGGATGATCAGTGCGCCCGACGTGATGAACGCGGCGGTGAACTACCAGAGTCAAACGACCTCCAACATGTCAAACATTTCTCAGCGCGCGGCGATTGCCGCCCTCAACGGCGACCTCAGCGCCGTCTACGAAATGCGCGTGGCGTTCGATCGCCGTCGGAAAATGATGACGTCCATGCTCAATGAAATTGACGGCGTCACCTGCCCTGAACCGGAGGGTGCCTTCTACTGCTTCCCGAACGTCACGGCACTGCTCGGACGCTCACTCGGCGGGCGTGTCGCCAACTCCTCGTCGGAACTGGCCGAGAATCTCCTCGAACTCATAAAAGTCGCGGTCGTTCCCGGCGAAGCATTCGGCACGCCCGGCTACTTCCGGCTCAGTTACGCGCTGGGGGATGACGATATCGCTGAAGGTCTCGATCGGCTCGCGACATTCGTCGCGGCGGGCTGAGTCTTCGCAATCGCCCTTTAGTGTGAGGGGACCAAACGAAAGGTAGTGCTGTGGCCCGTGTACTCGTCACCGAAGAAATCGCCGACTCCGGACTGCAGCAACTGCGCGACGCCGGCCACGAGGTCGACATCCGATTGGGGCTCTCGCCGGCCGAAGTCATCGCGGCGTTGGATGGGGCGCATGCGCTGATCATTCGCTCGGCCACCAAAGTGGACGCACCGATGCTCGAAGCGGCAAAGGATCTGATCGTCGTCGGACGGGCCGGCATTGGCCTCGACAACGTCGACGTCGCCAAGGCCACGGAGTTGGGCGTCATGGTCGTCAATGCGCCGGTCTCCAACATCCTGTCGGCCGCCGAGCAGACAATGGCCCTTCTTTTGGCGCAGGCCCGCAATATTCCACAGGCCCACTCGGCCCTGAAGAACGGCAAGTGGGAGCGTAGTAAGTGGGAGGGCGTGGAGCTCTACGGCAAGACCCTCGGCGTCATCGGTCTCGGCAAGATCGGCGCCCTCGTTGCGCAACGCGCGTCGGCCTTTGGCATGCGCATCATCGCCTTCGATCCCTTCATCACCGAAGAGCGCGCCCGTCACATGGGCGTTGAGCTCGTTGAACTCGACACGTTGCTCGCCCAAAGTGACTTCATCACCATTCATCTGCCGAAAACGAAAGAGACCACTAACCTTTTGAACGCCGAGTCGTTGAAGAAGACCAAGCCGGGCGTGCGAATTATTAACGTCGCACGAGGGGGCATCGTCAACGAAGCCGATCTCGCCGACGCGATTCGCGACGGTCACGTACAAGGTGCTGCGCTCGACGTCTTCGAAAAGGAACCAACGACCGAGTCGCCGCTCTTCGAGTTGCCGTCCGTGGTTGTCGTGCCGCACCTCGGCGCGTCGACCGTTGAGGCGCAGGACAAGGCGGGCGTCACCATCGCCGAGCAAGTGCAGTTGGCGCTCGCGGGCGACTTCGTTCCCTACGCGGTCAACGTCGCCGCCGGCGAAGTCTCAAACGCCGTGCGACCCTTCATGGGACTGGCTGAGATCCTCGGACGGTTCATCGGCGGTCTCCTCGACGGCAAGCCGGCGGACCTCGAAGTGACGTACTTGGGAGAGTTGGCGGGCTCGGGCACGAAGATTCTGACGCTCTGTGCGCTGAAGGGGCTCCTCACCGCGACCGGTCACGACGGCGTCTCCTTCGTGAACGCACCGCAACTGGCCGAAGACCACAACCTCACGTACGGCGAAGTGTCGAGCGTCGAGTCGCCGGAGTACGTGAACCAAATCACCGTGCGGTCGGGCGAACATTTGGTGTCGGGAACTCTGGTGACAATCGGTACCCGCCTCGAGACCCGGATCGTCGGTGTCGACGGCCACAGCGTCGAGATTCCACCGGCCGCGTCGATGTTGGTCGTGCACAACGACGACCGTCCGGGCATGATCGGCATGGTTGGTGTCGCGCTCGGGGAAGCGGGCGTATCCATCAGTTCAATGGCGGTCGGTCCCGATCAGCGCACGAAGACCGCGCTCATGGTGTTGTCAACGCAATTGCCCACGCCCGCGGAGGTCATCGAGCAGCTGCGCGACACCGAGGGAATTCAAGACATCCACCTGATCACGCTGCGCTGAGTCACGGCGCTGGCTCGCAGTGCAGCAGGTAGCCGACGCCCGGTACGTTCTGAATGAGTTCGCCCGACTCGTCGTTCAGTTTCTGACGTAGTCGGTGCACGTAGGCGTGCACGTACTGGGCCTCGGCCCCGTAGCCAACACCCCACACGGCACTCAGGATCATTTGATTGGTGCAGGTCTTGCTGGCGTGGCGCGTCAGGAAGACCAGTACTTCGAACTCCTTCGTCGTGAGAGCGACGTTCGCGCCACTCAAGCGGACCTCGTGGTGCACGAGGTCGATGTCGAGAGCTGCGCAACTCAGTGACGTCAACTCGAGGTCCTCACTGTCAAGACGTCCGCGAATGACGACACGGATTCTTGCTTCGAGTTCGGGCATGGAGAAGGGCTTGGTCACGTAATCGTTCGCGCCGGCGTCGAGGGCGGCGACCTTCTTGATCTCGGCGCCGGTCGCCGATAAAATGATTATGGGCACATCGCTCCAACCTCGAATGGTCCGGCAGACCTCCATGCCGTCCATGTCGGGCAGTCCCATGTCGAGGACAATGACGTCGGGCGCGTTGAGTGCCGCCTGGGAGACACCCTGCTGACCGGTCTTCGCCGTCGTCACGTCATGACCGAACGCCTTGAGGCCGAGCGGCAACGCCCGAAGGAGCGATGGATCGTCATCAATGACGAGAACTTTGGCCACGGTCGCTACCGTATCGCCGCTGGTCCTTCGACCAACGGAAGTGAGAAGACGAAACGAGCTCCGTGCTGGGAAGCGTCCTCGTACCAGATCTCCTCGCCGTGGGC
>DATCFS010000012.1:0-3346 GCA_036509375.1 Acidimicrobiales bacterium | reverse complement strand
CTGGGCATTACGAAGGACGGCGCGCTCATCTACGTGGGCGGTCCGAGCATGTCCATCTCGGACCTCGCCAACGTGCTGGTGCGGGCCGGCGCCGAAGAGGCGATGGAACTGGACATCAACACCGACTGGGTCCAGTACTCGACCTACACCGGACCGCCCAATACGCCCATCAACGGCAGCAACGGTCATAGCCTGTTGCAGATCATGCCCGGAACCCCGTCGCGTTACTTTGAGCCGTACTGGGCGCGCGACTTCTTCACGATGTCACTTCGCTCCAACGAGACGACGACGACCGGGTCGACGACCACCACGAATCCCGGTTAGCGGTCGACGACCTTTCGCCACAGAGGTTTGGGCAAGTGACGCAGGACGGCGAAGACGTAGCGCAACAGGGGTGGGCTCCAGATGACGCGTTGGCCCGACGCCAGCCCCTTCACGATGTTGTTGGCGACCTCATCGGGGTTCGTCGTGAAGGGGATATCGGGTAGTCCGGCCGTCATCTTGGTGCGCACGACGCCGGGGCGAAGCAGTTGGAGCGTCACGCCGGTGCCGTCCAGCGAATCGGCGAGGCCGTCACACAGCCGGTCGAGACCGGCCTTCGCGCCACCGTAGAGGTAGGCGCTTCGTCGCACGCGAATCGACGCCACCGTTGACATCACGAGAATTCGACCGCTCCCTTGCTCGACGAGCCGTCGGCGTATCTCGGCGAGTGCGGCGACCGGCCAGGTGAAGTTCACGGTGGCGACGCGGGCGGCCGCGACGGCGTCGTTCTCCTGTTCGAACTGGTCGCCCAGTAGACCGACGGCCACGACCACGAGGTCGACGTTCTCGCCGATCTTCTCGAACGATTCAGTGACGACACGTGCCGCGTTGGAGGGGTCCTCGGCGTCAA
Organism: Acidimicrobiales bacterium; assembly: GCA_036509375.1. GTDB lineage: Bacteria > Actinomycetota > Acidimicrobiia > Acidimicrobiales > RAAP-2 > RAAP-2. The sequence goes on along the minus strand of DATCFS010000012.1, from coordinate 2,454 downwards.
AGAGGACCGTGTCGGTCGTCGTCGCGCCGTAATCCTTGGCCTCGCTCGCCGCTTCGTCGAGCAGCGTTTGATTACGACCGGCGAGCACGACCGTGTGCGCTCGCGCGGCGCAGAGCTTCTTGGTCAGTTCGCGTGCGATGTCCGAGCTGCCGCCCAACACGACGAGGGTCTGGGGCTGTCCGAAGGCGTTGTCCATGTCCCTACTTTCCTGATAGCTGGAGACGACGAGCGAGGTCGCTCGTCAGTCGGTGATCGGGGTCGACGCGGTTCTTGACGTCGAGGAACTCGTGCAGTCGGGGATACATGGCGCGCACCTTGTCGGGACTGAGTCGTGCGTCCTTCGCAAAGTAGACGCGCCCCCCGGCGCCGATCACCATCTCGTCGAGGGTGTCGAGCACCCCGGGGAGTTTCGACGGACCAACGGGCAGGTCGAGTGCCAACGTCCATCCGGGCATCGGAAATGACAACGGGCCGGGCGTCGGCGGTCCGAAGCGCTTCAAGACGGCGAGAAAGCTCGGCACCTTGGACGCCGAGAGATGGTCGATGGCCCGCACCACGGTGTCGGCGCCCTCGTCGGGAACGCAGAACTGATACTGCACGAAGCCGCGCTTGCCGTAGAGAAGGTTCCAGTCACGCACGCCGTCGAGGGGATGGAAGAATGACGAAAACGACTCCGATTCGCGCTCCTCGTGACGGGGCGACGTGCGATACCACGCCTCGTTGAAGGCCTTCACGGTGAGGGAGTTGAGTAGTCCGCTGGGCGCCGCGAACGGAACGGCCAGCTTGGACGACCGGGGACCTCGCAACGCCGCGTCGCTCACGTCACCGCGCGTTGCGTGCACGCCACGCGTGAGAATGGCGCGACCCATGTGCGAGCCGCGCGTCATGCAGTCCACCCACGCCACGGAGTAGCGGTAGTCGCGGTCGCCCTCGGTCATGGCGCTCATCACGCTATCGAGATCACTGAAGCGATTCGTGTCGACCAGCACTCGGTCGGTTTCGATTTTCATCAATTGGATCGTCGCGCTCGTGACGAAACCGGTGAGGCCCATGGCGCCCAGGGTCGCCCAAAAGAGTTCCCCGTCGTCGGTGGGCGAGAGCGTCCGTGCACCCGAGGGTGTGACGAGGCGAATCTCGAGGACGTGGGCACCGATCGATCCATCGACGTGATGATTCTTGCCGTGGACGTCGGCGGCGAGGGCCCCGCCAATCGACACCTGACGTGTTCCGGGCGTGACGGGAACGAACCAGCCCAGGGGGACCGCGATGTTGAGCAGTTGGTCGATGGAGACGCCACTTCCCAGCGTCACCGTCCCGTCGTCGCCGATCGGTCCAATGGTGTCGAAAGATCGATTGTCGAGGACGACGCCGCCGCCGAGGAGTGCGGCGTCGCCGTAACTGCGACCGAGCCCTCGGGCAGTGACCTCGTCAGGACCGGCCAGGACCTCTTCGATCTCTTCCTCACTGGTCGGGTGCTGCACGTCGGCGATGGAGGTGGTGGTTCGCCCCCAACCGGTCAGTTGCTCGCGGCTCACGTGTAGGTCCCGATGGCGAGGGCGATTCCCCAGATCACGAAGAGGGCCTGGACGCTTCGGTTGTGCAAGAGGAGTTGTTCGGGAGCCTCGGCCGAGCTCGATTCGGAGGAACTCATGATGAAGAGCACCGCCAGGACGACCGGAATGACGCTCAGTCGAGTCGAGATGACGTCGTGTCGAATGGAAGAGAGACCCGACGTTGAGGTGTCGAACGCCCAGAGGCAGTACGCCGTCACGACGACGGTGGCACTCATGGTGAGCGCCGAGTGCAGGAACTGGGGCGTGTACTGCGAGAGCACCTTGCGCGTCACGCCGGCGCCCAACGAATCGAGTTCACTGGACCGCTTGCCTACGACGAGGAAGAGGGCGCCGAAGGAGATGACCACGAGGAACCACGAGGAGACGTAAATATGTGACGCCGCCGCTCCGGCGTAGGCGCGAAGGATGAAGCCGCTCGACACGCTGGCGAGCTCGATGATCGCCACGTTCTTCACCCAGACGACGTAGTTGACGGAGATGACGACGTAGAGCCCGAGGACAATGAGCAAAGGGGCGGGGTGCCAGAGCGCGAAGGGTATGGCGAATCCCACCACCAACAAGGCGGTCGCCGCGGCCTTCGCGACCGCGAAGGGCAGCTGTCCCCCCGCGATCGCTCGGTAGCGCTTGGTGGGGTGCTGGCGATCGGCCTCGACGTCGCGCAGGTCGTTGAAGATGTACATCGCCGACGAGACGGCGCAGAACGCCAGGAACGCGGCGACCGTATGGCGGATGATGTCCGCGTGGGTGAGAACGCCGGCCGCCGCCGGAGCGACCACGATGAGTCCGTTCTTCACCCACTGCGTGGGACGCATGGCCGAAAGCAGCGCGTGGAACGTGGAGCGGGGGGGCAACGACGTCTTGGGCACAACGAAACGCTACT
>DATCFS010000011.1:0-2595 GCA_036509375.1 Acidimicrobiales bacterium | reverse complement strand
TCTGACGTTGGCACGTTTGCGGTCGCTGGGAATGCCGACTTATCTACTTCGAAAGGGCAGTATTGCCCAAGAGTCCCAAAGCCACATCAGTTTCGTCGTGAGAATTGACTCAGTGAAGTCCGACCACTAGGGCCACGGCTTCATCAATCGTCCACAGTTCTTCAATAGTCACGTGGCCAACGACATCGCTCGCGCGACGAACATCAATCGCCGTGAGTTGCTCAACCAAGACTTTTGTCTTTTCACTCTTCAGAGCTATCACCGGACGAAAATGGGTGTTGCGAGCACTTTGCGACGTCGGAGCCACAATCACCGTGGGCAGCGGCGTTAAGGCGTCCGACTGAATCACGACACCGAAACGCGCGCCTTGTTGTTCACGACCCTCGCTTTTCGGTGGCGTGAGGCGGACGATGTCACCCCTCGACACGGAGGCTCTCCATGAAGGCCGCAATGTCGAGCATCTCTTTTCTGTCTTGCTGATCAGCGGCGACCATCTCAGCCTCGCGACGAATCATCTCCATGCGGCCAAGTTGGTCTGCCGCAACGCGCAGACCCTTTCGGATGGCTTCTGAACGGGTAAGCCCCGATGACTCAAGGGCGTACAGAGCGCGCTGGGACTCAGCGTCAAGACGGATTGAAACTGCGAGGCGCGAACTGGTGTTCATGGGGAAAGTGTATCACGATTTGTGATACACGCTCCCGCGGCGATCAAATGGTCAACGACGGAACCGTATTCCACCGGTGGTGAGTTGTCATCTGAGCATTCACGCTGAAATTCGTAAGACGATGGTGGCAAAGGCTATGGGGCAGAAACCCTAAACGTCCGCTGATACGTCTCTTCAGAGACGGAAATGTCGTACCACGAATAGAACTCGTCGCGACCGCGGCGTTGCGCCGCGAGGTGGGCCGGCAGTTCGGCCCACGCGCGCTGCGCCACTCGGTCACGAAATCGCACGATGGTGACGCGTTCGCCGTCATCCGACGTGTAGAACTTCTCGTCGACGAACCCCTCCATGGCGTGCACGAGACGGCTCATCTCTGCGGCCACTTCTCCGTACGCGACCTCGACGCCAGGTCGAAGTCGACTACGAAACACCGTCACGATGGTCACGGTCTCATACTTTCATCGGGCCGGAAGAGCTTTCTCGTGACACGTGCAGATCCGTCGGAACACTTACTTCTTGACGAGCATCAGGGCGAAACCGTCGTAGCCCTTGCTTCCGACGGTCTGAATCGCCGTGGCCTCAACTCGATCTTCTTCGGCCACGAGTTCGAGGAACGCGCGCACTGCCAACACGCGCTCGTCCGTACTTTGTGGATCGACGATCCCGCCCGCGCGCACCACGTTGTCCGCGATGATCATGGTCCCGACACGCGAGAGCTCGAGGGACAGCGCGAAGTACTCGGGGTAGCCCTCCTTGTCCGCGTCGATGAAGATGAGGTCGAAGGGCTCGACCTTCTCGCCGATCAGGTCGCGTAACGACGACGACGCAGGTCCCACGCGAATCTCGACGACGGACTCGAGGCCCGCTCTCATGACGTTCGAGCGAGCCACGTCGGCGTGCTTTGACTCCAACTCCAACGAGATGAGTTGCCCACCTTCCGACAACGACCGGGCGAGCCAGATCGTGCTGTAGCCGCCGAGCGTACCGATCTCCAAGATTCGTCGCGCCCCGTGACTCTTCGCGAGCAGCTCTAACAACTTCCCCTGATTGGGTGCCACGTTGATCGGCGGCAAGCCGGCCGCGTCACTGTCGCTCAGTGCCTTGTCGAGCGCGTCGTCCGAGGGCGAGAGGAGCGACACCAAGTAGTTGTCGACAGTGGCCCAGAGTTCTTCGGTCATGATTTTCGTTCCTCTTGTTAGGCGCCCACGATACTGATCTCCGGACGCTCACGCACCAGATCAGCGCGTGACGAAGTAAAGAGAAGCTGTCGCTTAGTCCTCGAGTTCGATGTCCGAGAGCAGCGTTCTAAGCTGACGGCCCATCTCACGGGGATTGCCCGAGATCTCGCCGATGACGTCACCTTCGACTTCGACGTCGTCGCCCGGGCGATACTTCGACACCCGCATGCCACGACCCGCCTTCGCGGCGATCACCACCCAGGGCAGACCGATCTCGCCCGAGTCCTTGGTCGCCATGATCTGGCCTTGCCGATCGAGTCCCAGACTCCAGTCCGGCGTGCGCGCGGCGTCTATCACGCGCTGGAGTTCACTGCTTCCCGAGAGTCCCGATTTCGCTATGGGGCCACCCTAGGACAACCCTGTCTCACGGGTCGTTGGACGACCTGATGCGTGCGCCGAGTTGGGCATGACGTTGGCGCGATCCTTCGTGTCGTTATCGTTCGTTTCACGAGGCAAAAGGGTTGCGTTCGCGGGCGCAGGTGAGACGAAGCCGTGATGCAAACGCAGTACAGTAAAACTCGAAGGACCTGAGCATCAGTTCTGGTGTCTCGCAGGACTTTTGGCCTTTTCGAGAGGAGATTCTGCGTGAAGCCGACGGAAACTCAAGGTCCCGACTACTTCCATAAAGTGGTCGACTGCCAGTGGGCGTGTCCGGCGCACACGAACGTTCCCGGCTACATCCGCTTGATCGC
>DATCFS010000010.1:0-4470 GCA_036509375.1 Acidimicrobiales bacterium | reverse complement strand
CTCTTCCCGGGCGAGATCGTTGGCCTCTTGGGCGAGAACGGTGCCGGTAAATCGACGCTCGTCAAGATCTTGACGGGTGTCTTACAGCCCGACGGCGGACAGATATTTATTGATGGTGCGGTGCAACACGTTTCCAATCCGCGGGTCGCGCGTGAGTTCGGCATTGCCGCCACCTACCAAGAGCCAGCGGTCTTTCCCGATTTCGACATCGCGGAAAACCTCTTTGCGGGCCGTCAGCCAACCCGACACGGCATCGTCGATTGGGGCGCGATGTACGAAACGGCAACCGCGATTCTCGCCGAGATCGGTGCCGACCTTGATCCGCACACGCCGGTGTATCACCTCGGCATCGCCGATCGCCAAATCATCGAGATCGCCAAGTCGTTGATTTCGGGCGCGCGCGTTTTGATTCTGGATGAGCCGACGTCGGTACTCTCGAGTCGCGAAGTTGACTCGCTGTTCAAACTTCTTAATTCGCTTCGCGAGCGTGGGATTGCGCTCGTGTTCGTAAGTCACAAGCTCGACGAGATAAAGGCACTTACCGATCGGGTGGTGGTTCTACGCGACGGAACACTCATTGCGGAGCGCAATACCGCCGACGTCTTGATTCCCGAACTGGTCACGATGATGTGCGGCCGCGAGATCGGTGATCTTTACCCTTCCCTGACGCGCACCGCGGGTGACGTCATTTTCGAAGCGAAGAATCTCACGAGGTACGGCTACTTCCAGGACGTGTCGTTCAATCTTCGCGTCGGTGAAATTCTCGGACTGGCTGGACTCGTCGGGGCGGGACGCACTGAGTTGGCCGAGGCAATATTTGGCATCACGCCCCTGGACTCGGGCACGATGACCCTCGACGGACTTACCTACAAAGCAGTCTCGCCTCGCCACGCAGTGCAGTGCGGCATTGCGTACCTTCCCGAGGACCGACTTTCCAATGGTCTCGTGATGGGTATGCGCGTGCCGTTCAATATGACCATGACGGTGTGGCAGAGCATCGCCGACCGATTCGGCAGGTTTCGTATGCGCCTGATGCAGTTACGTTCGTCGAGTCTCGCGGAAAGGGTCCAACTCCAGGCCGGACGACTGAACCAATTGACGAGCTCCCTTTCGGGCGGCAATCAACAAAAGGTTGTGCTCGGCAAGTGGTTGGCGACCGAACCGCGGATTCTGATCCTGGACGAGCCCACGCACGGTATCGACGTCGGAACCAAAGCTGAGGTGCTCGGCATCATCTCGAAACTGGCCGCGGACGGCGTGGCCGTGATCTTCATCTCCTCGGAGCTGGAAGAGGTACGGGCGATGAGTACGCGACTGCTCGTCATGCGCGAGGGACGTATTGAAGCGGAGTTCGAAACGCCAGTGGAGGCCCGTCTGATTTTGAGTGCGGCATCGGGTGTCGTGTCGGGGACGTCCGCATGACGACGGTCGCGAACCTAATTGCGGTGTCGACCGCGAGTCCGTCCGCCGCTCGCAAACTGGGCCACCGACTCATTCGCCGAAGTGACGTGAGTCTCTTGCTACTGATCCTCGTCGTGACGGGCGTGGCGGCGATCTTTCTTTCAGACTTTCGAACGCTGTCGAACATCAACAACTTGTTGAACACCACCGCCCTCATCGCCATCGTCGCGATTGGCGAGGCGATCGTGATCATCGCGCGACAGATTGACCTCTCCGTCGGTGCAATTTTGGGCATCTGCGCGTATCTCGTAGGGGAGTGGTCGCATCGCATCCACGGGCCCCTCGGACCGGTGTTCGGGGTCTGTGTTGCCTTGGCGCTCGGTGCGGTCTTCGGGCTGGGAAACGGCTTCCTCGTCTCAATCTTCAAGATTCCAGCGATCATTGCGACGCTCGCGACGCTTTCGATCTACACGGGCATCCAGGTGATTGTGAATAACGGCACGCAGCTCTACCTCACGCAGGTGCCGCCGTGGATGGCCGGTCTTCGAGGCAACGCCTGGTTCGGTATCGGCACGTTCATTTGGATCGCCTTCATCTGTCTGCTCGTCATTGGCTTTATTTTGCGTCGTACCCGCTTCGGTCGCGACGTCTACTCGATCGGATCGAATCCTGACGCGGCGATCTATCTCGGCGTGCCGATTCGTCGCCGGACGTTTCAGTTGTTCGCACTCTGCGGCGCACTCGCCGGTCTGGGCGGTCTTCTCTACGTCTCCCAATACGGCAACGTCGATGCCACCGCGGGCAGCACCCTCAATCTGACCGTGATCGCGGCGGCGGTCGTTGGCGGTGTGAGTCTCTTCGGCGGCTCAGGTACTGCGCTGAGCGCAGTACTGGGAGCGTTACTGCTCGGTGAGATTCAAAACATTCTCGAACTGACGCGCATCTCGACCTTCGCGGTGCAGACGTTGCAGGGCACCGCGATTGTGGTGGCCGTCGCGGTCTACGCGGTCGCGAGCCGACGGCAACGACGACCCGTTCGTCGCGAAGCGAGGATCGACGTCTCTTCGGAGGGGTACGCCGAATTTTCGTCGCTCGATGGGACGGCCGAGGGAGCCGTCAATGTCTAACGTGCGCCGCTACGTCGTGAACTGGGAGGCGGGACTCATTGTCCTCATCATCGTCGTCCTCGTTGGTGGTCAGGCCGTCGACCACGATCTCATTTCAAGTTTCAATTTGCAGACGACGGCACTCAACAACGTGGTGTTGCTCTGTTTGGCGTTCGGACTCGCTCCGGTGATCATGACGAGCGATATCGACCTTTCGGTCGTTGGCACGCTCGCACTGTCGGGCGTCGTCATGGGCGATCTCTTCGCGCACGGTATGAACACCTGGTTGGCCGTGGCGATTGGACTGGTGATCGCACTCGTGTGCGGACTTATCAATGGCGTGCTGGTCGTGCTCTTCGATCTGCCGGCTCTGGCGGTAACGCTTGGCACCATGGGCGCCTACACCGGAGTCTCCTTCCTCATTTTGAAGGGTCTCGCCATCACCACCTTCCCCAACGTGATCGTGTCGATTGGAAGTTCGAACATCACCGGGACACAGATACCCTTCGCGGTTGGCGTCCTCGCCGTCATCGGCGTCGTCATGACCTACCTTCTTCACTTCACCGCGTTCGGTCGTTCGGTCTTCGCCATTGGGGGTAATCGCAAGGCGGCGCTGTACTCGGGTATCTCGGTCAACCGGATACGAATCACGACATTCGTCATCTCGGGATTTCTCGCCGGCGTCGCCGGACTCCTGTTCCTCGGGAACTACCAAACGGCCCAGGCCGGCATGGGAGCATCCGAACTGTTGCCCGCGGTGACTGCAGTGATTCTCGGTGGTGTGAGCGCCTACGGTGGAACCGGCACCGTGCCCGGCGTGGCACTCGCTGCGATTCTGCTCGCACTACTGCAGTCCGCACTGGGCCTGCACGGACTCTCGGGTGAGGGTCAGACCATGGCGATCGGCATTCTCTTGATCGTTGCTATCGGCACACCGTCGCTGGCGCGCTTGTTCCAGGACTGGAAGCGGCGCCGTCAACCGATTGTTTCAAAGATCGCCACGAGTGGCGCAAGTGCAAATGAGTAAAGGGGGAGAGGGATCGTTGTTCAAAGTTTTTTGCAGCAAGGCCAGTAGCGAAATCGTTCTGGTTCAAAAATGTATGGGAGGAATAGTGAAGAACAGAATCATCCGAAAGTCGGTGATGGTACTTGCCATGGCCGGCATCACGATGCTGCCAATCGCAGTTGTGGCGGGATCGGGACCGGCTGGTGCGGCTGGAAGTACGAAGGTGTTCATGATCCCGAAGTTCACGGGAATTGCACCCTTCACGCAGGCCGCCGCCGGTTGTAAGACCGAGGGCGCAAAGTTGGGACTCAACTGTCTCTACGGCGGACCAACCACTGGTTCGGCAACCTTGCAAGTCAACTTCATCAACAATGCGGTTTCGGCCGGCGACAAGGGCATCCTGATTTCCAACGATGACGCTGCGACGACCAACCCCGCGTTGGTTCGTGCTGAGCATCACGGCGTGAAGGTCGTGACGTTCGACTCGGACGCACTGAAGACGGGACGAACTGTTTACGTCGAAGGTACGAGCACCGCGTCAATCGCCACCACCGAGCTGAACATGCTTGGATCGCAGATGAAGCCGGCCTACTCGGGTAGCTTCATCATCTTGTCGGCGCAAGCGACCGACACGAACCAGGTGCAGTGGAACGCGCAATTGAAGAAGGACCTGTCAATGGCGAAGTACTCGAAGATGAAGTTGGCGGCCATCATTAACCCGCCATCGGACACTGCGGCCGACGCCACGACGAGCTTGCAGGCAGCACTCGCTTCCTACCCGGCGGCGAAAGGCATCATTTCGCCAACGACGGTAGCTATCGCCGCTGCAGCGCAGTACTTGACGACGAACAACCTCTGCTCGAAGATCGTCTTGACGGGTCTTGGTGACCCTAACCAGATGGCTCCGTTCATGACGGCGAAGAACAACTGCGTGCACAGTTTCGCGCTGTGGAACTT
>DATCFS010000009.1:0-6473 GCA_036509375.1 Acidimicrobiales bacterium | reverse complement strand
CAATGAAGACCTCGTCGAGGTGACGTCTGGTCCGAACGGCGTGCTTGCGGACCCCGACGTCGCGCCCCAAATCATTATCGACTGTTCGACCGTATCGAGTGAGACGTCGGCGAACGTGCGCGAAGCGTGCGCGCTGCGCGGAGCTGAATTCCTCGCGGCACCGGTGAGTGGTAACCCCAAGGTCGTCGCGTCCGGTCAACTCACGCTCGCCGTATCGGGTACGACCGAGTCGTTCGAGCGGGTCCGCCCCTACTTCACCCACCTCGGCAAGGGCGTCACTTACGTCGGCGACGCCGAGGTGGCGCGTCTCGTGAAGATCTGCCACAACATGATGCTCGGAATCGTGACCCAGGCCATGGCCGAGATTACGGTGTTGGCCGAGCGCGGCGGCATCAAGCGCAGCGCCTGGTTGGCGTTCATGAACGATTCGGTGATGGGCTCCACGTTCTCGCGTTACAAGACGCCGGCCTTCGTCAACCTGGACTTTAAGGCGACCTTCACGCCGGTACTGCTGCGCAAGGACTTCGACCTCGGCATGGCCGCCGCCCACGACCTCGACGTCCCCATGCCGGTATCGGCACTGTGCACCGAAATTGTGAAGAGTGCGATTGGCGCCGGGTACGTGAACGAGGACTTCGCGGTGCTTTTGCTGGAAGCGGCTCGCGGTGCAGGCCTTACGCTGGAAGCGGAAAATATTGCCATCGACGATGGACTGGGAGCACGGTAATGGCCACGGGATTTTGACCGACGATCAACACCCCGGGACACATGGGCGTCGACTTCGAAACGCGCGTTGATTTCGACCGACTTCGCAACTACCGCTTAGCTCGCGCTCGCGCCGCGCTCGAGGCGAGCGATGTGGCGGCGGTACTGCTGTTCGACTTTTACAACATCCGTTACGTATCGGGGACGTGGGTCGGTGGCGCACTCGGCGACAAGATGACGCGCTACTGCCTCTTGACCCGAACCGGTGAGCCGATCGTCTGGGACTTCGGCTCGGCGGCGCGACATCATCAGCTCTTCGCCCCGTGGCTCCAACCCGAGAACTGCCGGGCCGGGATGCTCGGACTGCGCGGCGCCATCGCGCCGCGCGCCGGCCTCTTCGAGTCGGCGGTCAAGGAGATCGTCGGCATCCTCGACGATCAGGGACTGACCGGCCAGCCGATCGGGATCGACATCATTGAATTGCCGTTCCTCTTCGAGATGCAAAAGGCCGGTGTTCAGATTCACGACGCGCAGCAGCTGATGCTCGACGCGCGCCAGATCAAGTCCAACGACGAGTTGATGCTCCTCTCGCAAGCGGCCGCCATGGTCGACGGGGTCTATCAGGACATCTTCGAAGCGTTGAAACCCGGGATTCGTGAGAACGAGATCGTGGCGCTCGCCAACAAGCGGTTGTACGAGATGGGCTCGGATCAAGTTGAAGCCATCAACGCGGTCTCGGGCGAGCGCTGTAACCCCCATCCCCACAACTTCACCGACCGAATCATCCGACCCGGTGAACAAGCCTTCTTCGACATCATCCACTCGTTCAACGGCTACCGGACGTGCTACTACCGCACGATGTCGGTCGGCAGCTCGACGCCGGTGCAGCGCGACGCGTACACCAAGGCGCGCGAGTGGATGGACGCCGCGATCGCCCTCGTGCGCCCCGGTGTCGGGACCGATGAGATCGCTCGAGCGTGGCCCGAAGCGACGGAGTTCGGCTTCGCTAATGAAATGGCCGCCTTCGGCCTTCAATTCGGCCACGGACTGGGCCTCGGTCTGCACGAACGACCGGTCATCAGCCGCCTGAACAGCCTGAGCGACCCGATTGAACTGCAGGTGGGCATGGTCTTCGCTCTCGAGACGTACTGTCCCGGCGCCGACGGCGTCGCGGCCGCGCGCATCGAGGAAGAGATCGTGGTCACGAACGACGGACCAGCCATCCTTACGCGGTTCCCCGCGCAAGAGTTGATGGTCGCCAATAAGTATTAGGAGAAGGCAATGACGGATACCACGCTCGCAACGTCAACAATGGACTTGGAAGAGAAACTCGAGCTCTACCGCTCGCAGGTCGAGTTGCGCCAGTTCGAGACCCGGGCCTATGACCTCTTCCTGGAGAGTTACGTGAAGGGCACGAGCCATCTCTCCATTGGTCAAGAGGCAATCGCCGCCGGCTTCGCCGCCGCCATGCGTCCGACCGACTGGACCTTCGCCACCTACCGGGGCCACGCGCACACGTTGGCCCGCGGTGTGCCGATGACGCCCGTCTTCGCGGAACTCATGGGTCGGACCAACGGTCTTATGGCCGGCAAGGGCGGCTCGATGCACCTGACCTCAGTCGAGCACGGCGTGATGGGCAGCTACGCGATTATCGGAGCCCATCTACCGATCGCGTGCGGCGCCGCGTGGAGCGCCCAGTACCGGGGCACCGACCAGGTCGCCGTCTGTTTCTTCGGGGACGGTTCGACGAACATCGGCGCCTTCCACGAGGCCCTTAACTTCGCCGCCATCTGGAAGTTGCCGGTCGTCTTCGTCTGTGAGAACAACCTCTGGATGGAGTACACCCGCACGACCGAGGTGACGGCCGTCGCGAACCCGGCCGCCGATCGGGCCAGCGCCTACGGACTCGAGTCGATCATCGTCGACGGCAACGATGCCGACGCCGTGTTCGCCGTCGCGACCACAGCGATCGACCGCGCTCGCGCCGGTGAGGGCCCGAGCATGATCGAGGCGTTGACCTACCGCCACGGAGGGCACTCCCGGGCCGATCCCGGTAAGTATCGCCCCGATGACGAAGTCGCCGAATGGATGGCCAAGGATCCGATCGTGCTGTACCACCAGCGCCTGCTCACTGAGGGCGCGACCGAGGCACAGTTGGTCAAGATTGAAACGGACGTCGCCGCCCTGGTCGAGCGTTCGACCGAAGAGGCGAAGGCCGGTCCGATTCCCGGTGAGGACCTGCTCTTGAAGGACGTCTGGGCCGATGGAGGTGCCGCATGGCGCAATTGACATTTCGTGAAGCAATCGCGCGCGGCATCGCCCAAGAGATGCGGCGCGACGATTCGGTGGTCTTCCTCGGTGAGGACATCGGCGCGGCGGGCGGTGTCTTCAAGGGCACGGTCGGTCTGCTCGACGAGTTTGGGCCAGTTCGCGTTCGCGACACCCCGATCTCTGAGCAGGCCATTCTGGGCGCGGCGATGGGTGCGGCGATGACGGGACTTCGTCCCATTGCCGAGATCATGTTCGCCGACTTCTTCGCGGTCTGCTGGGACATCGTCGCCAACGAAATCGCGAAGTCGCGTTACATGACGAACGGCCAATTGACCTTTCCGCTCGTCATCCGTTCCGGCAATGGCGGGGGACTGCGCTTCGGCGCGCAACACTCGCAGAGTGTTGAGAACTGGGCAATGATGATCCCCGGTCTGAAGGTCGTCGTGCCCAGCAACGCCGTGGACGTCATTGGTCTCATGGCGGCGTCCATTCGCGACGACGACCCGGTCATCTTCCTCGAGGCGAAGTCGCTCTACGCGTCGAAGATGGACGTGCCCGACGGCGAGATCGTCGACACGCTCGGGAGTGCCAAGGTACTTCGAAATGGCGAGAACGCAACCATCGTGGCGTTGGGTGCCATGGTTCCCAAGGCGCTCACCGCGGCCGCCGAACTGGCCGAAAAGGGAATTGACTGCACCGTGTTGGACGTCCGGTCCCTCGTGCCGCTCGACACGGCGACGATCCTGCGCGAGGTCTCGGCGACCGGCCGACTGTTCACGGTCGAAGAGAATCCCCGCCTCTGTGGGTGGGGAGGCGAACTGTCCTCGATCGTCAGCGAAGAGGCCTTCTACGACCTTGACGGTCCGATCGTCCGCATCACGACGCCCCACATTCCACTACCGGCCGCCGACGCCTTGGAGGATATGGCGATCCCCTCGATCGAGCGGATTGTGGCCACGATTGAAAAGTCGATGAACTCGTAGCACCGCGTCCCCGAGCTGGCATCCATTGAGCAAAGGTTGAGATTCCTAAACCGGTGAACGACGAACGAGGCGAAACCCTTAAGGCGAGCGGTCCGTGTCCTTCGATTCGTCATCATTGGCCAGATAGTCTTAGGTCCTACGGCGACGAGAGGGCGTAGGTGTCTCGATCCAAGTCTCGGTCCGAGATGGAACTCTGGGAGAGTTCACTCGTTCGACCGGGCGACGAACGTCTCATTGCCGAGGAGATTGCTCTCCAGATTCAAGAACTCATCATCGCAGACGACCTGCCCGAAGGGTTGCGGTTGCCCTCGGAGCGCGATCTGGCGGAGATGATGTTCACGAGTCGTCCCACGGTCAGTCAGGCAATTCGGATCCTCGTCGTGAAGGGGCTCGTTGAATCGCGCCGCGGCTCCGGCGCCTACGTCATGCGACGGCCCGAAGCCAGTCTGGCGGCCTCGGTCGACTTGATGCTCGATCTCAACCACGAGTCGGTCTGGCACCTGAGCGAACTTCGACTCTGGCTCGAGACGGCGGGCGTCAACGAGGCCATGAACCGCATCACCGCGGCCGAGGTGTCGGCGGGTGAGCAGGCGCTCGAGCGACTTCGGGTCAGCTCGGCGACGACCGCGGGTTGGATGAGCGCCGACACCCAGTTCCACGCCACGTTGGTGCGGTCGTCCCACAACCCCTATCTCTCGTCGATCTTCGAAAGTGTGCACACGACACTCATCAACTACGAATACCGCGAATGGGTCTCCGTTGGAAAACTGCCCAAATGGCTCGGTCCGCACCAGGCGTCAACGCTGATCTCACTTCACGAGCCGATTCTGAACGCAGTGAAGGACCGCGATGAGGAGGCGGGACGTCGCGCGGTGCTCGAGCACCATCTCGCGATGGTGCAACACCTTCGAGCGAGCGAGGACGAGTAGCAATGGATCCGGTCGGCGTTGACACCCATAAGTAAGGTCGTCGGTGGTGGTCGATCCGTACTCGAGTGACCATAGTGGCTAAGCTACTATGGTCGAAAGAGGGGGCCGTGGCTGATATGCCGACGCAGGAACTAGACCGGTTCGCCGACCGAATCCGGCTGCGCTCCGTGAAGATGGTGGCGCCGCACGGAATGGGCTATCTCGGGCAGGCCCTATCCTCCGCCGAGATCTTTGCGTCACTCTTCGCAGGGCCGTATGACCGGTCGCGCGACAAACTGGTCTGTTCACCGGGCCACTACATCATTGCGTTCTTTGCGGCCGCGGCAGAGATGGGACTGGTGTCGGACGACGAGTTAAGCACCTACGGCGCCGAGGACTCGGTGTTCGAGGCGATCGGGACGGAGCGCTCACCGGTCGTCGATCTCACGTGTGGGTCCCTCGGACAGGGACTTTCGGGCGGCGTGGGTTTCGCCGTGTCGGCGCAACTGCGCGGCGACGTCGAGGCTCGCGTGTTCGTTCTGGTGAGTGACGGCGAACTCGAAGAGGGTCAGACGTGGGAGGCGGCAATGTTCGCCGCTCACCGTGGCCTGGGCAACCTCATCGTGCTCCTCGACGCGAATGACTCACAGGTTGACGGTCCGGTCTCATCGATTACGACGGTGGAGCCCATCGCGGCCAAGTGGGAGAGCTTTGGCTGGGCGGCATTCGACGTCGACGGTCACGACACGCGCGCACTCGGCGACGCCCTGCGAATGGCCGTCGCGGAGAGTCGCCCGAGCATCGTCATCGCGCGAACGTCCACCGCGCACGGGCTCGCGTGCCTACCGAGCGGTGCGGACGGGCACTTCATCAAGCTGCCCCCCGAACTCGTCACCGAGGCACTCGCGGAGTTGGAGGCACGCCTTGCTTAACCAGCCCCCCTACCCGACGGTCCTCAAGCCCTACGGGCGAGCGCTGGTGGACCTGGCTCGTGAGCGCGAGGAGATCCTCTGTCTCTCGGGTGACCTGACTCGTCAAACCGAAGTCGACCTCTTCCAGGACGAGATCCCGTCTCGTTTCATCAACGCCGGTATGGCCGAGGCGAACATGATGAGTATGGCCGGCGCGTTGGCGCGAGCGGGCCATCTACCCTTCGTCCACACGTTTGGCGTCTTCGCGACGCGCCGGCCGTTCGACCAAATTGTGAACTCTATTGCCTATCCCAATCTTCCGGTTCGCATTGTGGGCTTCATGCCGGGCGTCTCGAGCCCCGGTGGCCCGAGTCATCAGGCGATCGAGGATGTGGCGATCATGCGCGCCATCCCGAACATGACGGTCATTGACGTCGCGGACGCCGTCGAGATTCGCCACGTCGTGCGCGCCATTGTCGACCTGCCCGGTCCGGTCTATCTGCGCCTCAAACGTGGTGAGATTCCGGTCATTTTCGGCGAGGACCACGAATTCTCTCTCACCCGTGCTCAGATTCTGCACGAGGGTGACGACGTCGCACTGTTCGCCAGCGGCATGATGGTGTCGTCGGCGCTCGCCGCCGCCGTCACACTCGAGGCGGCCGGGGTCAGCGCCGGCGTCGTCAACGTGCCCGTGA
>DATCFS010000008.1:0-2785 GCA_036509375.1 Acidimicrobiales bacterium | reverse complement strand
CACGATCAAGAGAACCCAGAGCAGCACCGTCGAACCCTGGACCAGGATGATCACGATCAGCGTGAGCGCGCCGACGCCCACGATGGCGTTGATGATCTGCTGGCCGGGGTATGTGACGGGACGACCGGTCATGAGCTCTTGCAACTTGGCGAACGCAATCGCCGAACCGGCGAACGACACGGTACCGATCAGGACACCGAGCAGGACCTCCAACGTCACGTAGGTCGCAGGGTTCGTTGACTTGATGTGCACGAACTCGGTGATCGACACCAGCGACGCCGCACCACCGCCAACGCCATTGAAGATGGCCACGAGCTGCGGCATCGCCGTCATCTCCACGAGGCGCGCGGTCGGCACCGCGATGATGGTGCCGATGAACATCGCGAGCAAGATCAGCCACACGTGGTGCAACGGGTGGCCGTCGACGAACTTGAAGAACGTCGCCACGATCGCGACCAGCATGCCAAAGGCGGCGACGGCGTTGCCCAGGCGGGCGCGCTTGGGACTGCCGAGCCCCTTCAGCGCCACCAAGAACGTCGTCGCTGAAAACAGGTAGAGAAGGTCAATCAGGGTCCCACGACTCATGAAGCGGCCTCATCGGACTTCTTCTTGGGCTGGGGCTTGCGACCCTTGAACATCTCAAGCATCCGGTCGGTGACGACGAAACCGCCCACGACGTTGAGCGTCGCGAGTATGACCGCGAGGAATCCCAAGACCTCTTCAAGGTTCGTGTTGGCCGAGCCCAAGATGAGCATCGATCCAACGATGATGACGCCGTGAATGGCGTTCGAACCACTCATGAGAGGCGTGTGCAAGATGCTCGGCACCTTCGCGATGATCTCCGTGCCGACGAAGGCACTCAGCACCAAGACGGTGGCGTACTGCAACAAGAGGTTGCTCATGGGGTCTCCTTAACTTCCGGCGTGATCGCCACGTGCGCGACACCGAGCGCCTCGGCCGTCGGGGCGTGATTCACGTCACCGTTTCTCGTGACCGTGACACCGATAACGACTTCGTCGTTCCAGTCGGGAGTCAACTCGCCCTTCGATCCAAAGAGTCCTAGCAACTTGAGGACGTTATTCGCGTAGAGGAAACTCGCGTCAGTTCCCATCTCCGACGGAGGATTCGCGAGGCCCACGACGCGAACACCCTGGTGCTCGATGACCTCGCCCACCTTCGTCAGTTCACAGTTCCCACCACCGTCGGCGGCCATGTCGATGATGAGCGAGCCCTCAGCCATCGCTTCGACCATCGCGGTCGTCACGAGAATCGGGGACTTTCGACCCGGCACCGCCGCTGTCGTGATGACGACGTCCGATCCCGCGACTTCACTGAGCAACGCCGCTTGTTGTTGTTGGCGCTCGTCGTCGGTGAGTTCGCGCGCGTAACCACCGGCCGCGTCGGCCGTGACGCCCAGTTGCACGAAGGTGGCGCCAGCGGACTCGGCCTCTTCCTTCGCGGCCGAGCGTACGTCGTAGGCGCGCACCTTGGCGCCGAGTCGTTTCGTGGTGGCGATCGCCTGGAGACCGGCGACCCCGACGCCCATCACGAGCACCTTCGCCGGACGAATCGTGCCAGCCGCCGTCGTGAGCAAGGGGAAGAATCGGTCGAGGTACGTGGCGCCGGCGAGTGCCGCGCGGTACCCCGAGACCGTTGCCTGCGAGGAGAGCGCGTCCATGTACTGCGCGCGCGAGATCCGCGGCAAGAGATCGAAGGAGAGTACGGTGACTTTGCGGTCGTTCAAGACCTTCACGACGTCGAGCTGCAACAGTGGCGAGAGGAACGAAAGGTGCAGCGATCCTTCGCTCAGGCGCGCCGCTTCCTCAACAGTTGGCGCGTTGACGCGCAGGTTCACGTCACCCGACGCGACGTCCACGATCGTCGCGCCACTGGCCGTGTAGCTCTCGTTGCTGAAGTGCGCGAGTTCACCGGCGTCGCGCTCCACTTCGACCTGCCAACCATCACCGACGAGGGTCTTCACCGCGACGGGTGTCAGCGCAACACGGGTTTCACCCTTGCGCGACTCTTTGTAGAGCGCAATTTTCACTCCATTGTTCTATCAGCCTCACCCTTCGGGCCCGGCGGCTTCAGCGAGACGCTGAACAAAAATCGATGACCTCGTGGGATAGTTCACGAGGCGCTTCGAGTGGCAACCAGTGACCTTGACCTTCGAAGCGGACGTAGGTGAAGCCGTTGCAACCGAGTGAGTTCTAGTGAGTCCACTCATGCTGCACTCCTCACGGAGTTGTTCGCCCCGACTAGCGCCGGAGTTCCCTTCCGCGTGTCATCGCCAGCCGCTGAGTGAAACTCAGTCTGATGCTCGGCTCCACGCTTCACCGGGGCTCCAACTGAACCCAGGCTCGCCCAACGGGCGAGATTGATGGCGGCATTGTCGTCGCGCTGGTGTGACGAGGAACACTCGTCACAGGTCCAGTGCTCCAACCAGCCAATGTCCTGGACGTGACCACATGTGTGACACGTCTTGGACGACGGAAAGAACCGGTCGGCTTCGATGAAGGTGGACCCGTACCAGGGGCACTTGTAGCGAAGCTGACGACGGATCTCTCCCATTGCCGCGTCAGCGAGGCCCCGACGGCGCGAACGCGCACCGGGCAGGCCTTTCTGTTGCAGCAGTGACGCCGCGTCCAGACCTTCGACCACCAGCACGCCGTGGGTCTTGGCGAGGTTCGTGGTGAAGACGTGGATGGTGTGACGACGGACGTGGGCCACCTGCGCGTGCAGGCGGGTGATCTTGGCGGCGGTCTCTTGATACTGTCGTGAACCA
>DATCFS010000007.1:0-6000 GCA_036509375.1 Acidimicrobiales bacterium | reverse complement strand
AGAGTCGGTGACCGGAGATGTTCATCACGTCATCGATTCGACCGAGCAACCAGTAGTCGCCGTCCTTGTCGCGCTTGGCCCCGTCACCGGCGAAGTACTTACCCGGGAAACGACTCCAGTACGTCTCCTTGAAGCGCTCGGGGTCGCCGTAGATGCCGCGGGTCATGCCGGGCCACGGTTGGGTGAGGACGAGGTAGCCGCCTTCGCCGTTCCCGACCGACTCACCGTCGTTGTCGACGATGTCGGCGCTGATGCCGGGGAACGGTGTCATCGCCGCCCCCGGTTTGGTTGCCGTGATGCCCGGCAGCGGTGTAATGAGGATGCCACCGGTTTCGGTCTGCCACCACGTGTCGACGATGGGGCACCTGTTGCCGCCGATGTGTTCGCGGTACCACATCCACGCTTCGGGGTTAATGGGCTCACCGACCGTGCCGAGGAGTCGCAGGCTCGAGAGGTCGTGGCCGTCAGGGTGCTCCGCGCCCCACTTCATCAGAGTGCGGATGGTCGTCGGTGCCGTGTAGAGGATCGACACCTTGTTCTCTTCGATGATCTTCCACCAACGGTCGCGGCCGCCCGAGTCGGGTAGCCCCTCGTACATGACCTGGGTCACGCCGTTGATGAGCGGTCCGTAGACGATGTAACTGTGGCCGGTGATCCAGCCAATGTCGGCCGCGGTCCAGCAGACGTCGACGTCCGGCTTCACGTCGAAGATCAAGCGGTGCGTCGTCGACGCGTGCGTGAGGTATCCCCCGGTCGTGTGAAAGATGCCCTTGGGCTTCGCGGTCGTACCCGACGTGTACATGATGAACATGGTCTGTTCGGCCGGGAACGATTCGCAGGTGTGCTCGTCGCTCTGGCGATCAACGATCTCGTGCCACCAATTGTCGCGGCCTTCCTTCCACGCCACGTCGCCGCCCGTTCGTCGCACGACGAGTACGGCCTTCACGTTGGGACAGCTCTCCAGCGCCTCGTCGACGGCGGGCTTCAGTGGACTCGGCGCGCCACGTCGAAACGCTCCGTCGGCCGTGACCACGTACTGGCAGTCCGAGTCGAGGATTCGACTCGACAAGGCCTCGGCGGAGAACCCGGCGAAGACGACCGAGTGGATCGCACCGAGGCGGACGATCGCGAGCATCGTCACGACCGCCTCGGGAATCATGGGCATGTAGACCGCGACACGGTCGCCGGTCTTCACGCCGAGCTCGGTGAGCGCGTTGGCCGCTTGAGCGACGAGCTTCTGCATCTGCGCGTAGGTGATCGTTCGCGACTCTCCCTCGGCGTCGGCGACCCAGTGAAAGGCCACCTTGTCGCCCCTGCCCGCCTCGACGTGACGATCGACACAGTTGTACGACGCGTTGAGCGTTCCGTCGCTGAACCACTTGGCGAAGGGCAGATCCCATTCGAGCGACTTCGTGGGCGCCGTTGTCCACGCCAGGCGATCGGCCTGGGACTTCCACCACGCCACGGGATCGGCTGCAGCTTCGGCGTAAATGGAAGGTTGGGCGTTGGCCTGTTTGGCGAATTCCGCACTCGGTGCGAAACTGCGTCCTTCGTCGAGCAGTGCTTCAAGTTTTGCTTCAGTCATGGTTCCCCCGCGTTGATGATCTGTTAGGTGTGCTGCGATGTGACGTAATGACGAAAAGTGGAGTCTGCAGCCGAGAGTAGTTCTCTATCGGCCCAGAATGCCAACAGCGCCCGAGCCTTAGGGGCTGGGGCGCTGTTGGCGGTTGGGTCCGGTGCAAGCACCAGTGACACGTACGTTAGCCCAAAGGACCGACCGGTAGGACGACCTTTCCGTGGGTTTCGTTGATCACGCCGGCCGCCGAGGCGTACCAGGCGAGTAGAGCGGTGATAATTCCCAGCCAGCCACCAATCTTGTTCATGCCGGAGTGTCCGCCGCCCCACGCGCCAATCGTCAAGAAGATGAAGGCGAGCGTCAAGGCGATGAAGACGAGCAACACGGCGACGTTGGTCTTCATGGCGGCGATGGTCATGTAGGCCGTGAAGAGGATCCACGGCAGCAGGTACAGCCCCAAGGCACCCTTCACGGCGAGACCACCCTGGAAGTTGATAAAGAAGTACACACCAATCCAGAACGCTCCGTACGACGTAAAGGCGACCGCACCGAAGGTGTTCTTTCGCACGAATTCCCACATTCCCGCCGCGAATTGCGCGACGCCGCCGTAAATGAACGCCAAGGAAATAGCGCCACTAACCGCCGCACTGCCCGCGGCACCGAACTTGAACAGTCCGATGTTGAAAATACTGAGCAAAAACGTGGTCATAGCGAAACCGGCGAGTCCAAGCGGACCGGGGTCCGCAACTCTGTGTTCCATGTAAATCCCCCCAGATAGGTTTCATTCCAGCCGCCGGGATGACGACTAAAAAGATTTAACACCTAAGAAACGGGGGCGTGCGCGATGGATTCTTCTGAAGTTCGTGAAGACGTTCACATCGTTAACGGTTAACGCGCAAGAATTCCTTTAAACAAAGGTATTTTGGTCCGTCACCGGCGAGGTCAAAAGCATCTGCGGTGTATATGTTCGTCGTCAGACGTCAATAGCGTCGCGGAAACTCCTGATGAAGCTTTCAATTTCTCCGGGGCCTCCGCCGTCCAGGATCACCTGGACGAG
Source organism: Acidimicrobiales bacterium (assembly GCA_036509375.1). GTDB lineage: Bacteria > Actinomycetota > Acidimicrobiia > Acidimicrobiales > RAAP-2 > RAAP-2. The sequence goes on along the minus strand of DATCFS010000007.1, from coordinate 3,367 downwards.
CGCCGAACCGACAATCACCCCATCGCTGACCGCCGCCGCAGCACGGGCCTGTTCGGGAGTCGCAATACCGATGCCGATGAACGTTGGCACGTCACTCGACGCACGTATTGAGCGCACGACGCGCTCCCCTTCGCCGCCACCCTCGGACTTTCCCGTGACGGCCATCCGCGCCGATGCGTAGGCGAACCCCTCGGTCGTTAAGGAGAGGCGAACAATGCGGTCTTCGGGCGTTGACGGCGCCACCAAGAGCACGGTGGCGACATCGGCGTCGCGACAGGCGTCGATCCAGGGACCGGTTTCCTCGAGCGGCAGATCGGGGACGATCGCTCCCGAGACGCCACTGGCGTGCAGGGTACCGGCGGCGCGCTCGAGACCGTAGTGAAGAAAGATGTTGTAGTACGTCATCGCCACGAGCGGCACGCTGGAACCGAGGTGCTCGAGATCGTTGGCGATGGAATCGAACGTCGTGCCGGCGCCGAGTGCTCGTAGGCCGGCCTCTTGAATGACGGCACCGTCGATCGCGGGGTCGGAGAAGGGAATGCCGATTTCCACGGCGTCCGCTCCCGCGAGTATCGCCGCCTCGACGTGTTGGGTCCAGTCGGGCGTGAGTCCGCCCATGAAGTACGGCACGAGGGCCTTTCGACCGGACGCGCGAAGTGCCCGTAGTCGTGTCTCGAGACTCTTCACGCTCCACCGTGCAACAGCGCCTGCACCTCGGCCACGTCCTTGTCACCGCGTCCGGAGAGGTTAAGGAGAACGGAGGATCCCGTTGGTATTGAGTGACCGGCCTCTCGGGCAATCCACGCCACGGCGTGCGCGGTCTCGAGTGCGGGAATTATCCCCTCCATCTCGCTGAGCAGTTGCAGCGCACCGATGACGTCCTCGTCGCCGATCGCGTAGTACTCCGCTCGACCGCTGGCGGCGAGGTGGGCGTGCTCCGGTCCGATGCCGGGATAGTCCAGTCCGGCCGAGATTGAATAGGCCTCCTCGATCTGTCCGAACTCGTCCTGCATGAGCAGCGAGCGCATCCCGTGGAGCACGCCGGGCGAACCTTTGCCGACGGCCGATCCGCCGGCCGCTTCAATGCCAACGAGTCTCGACGATGCGTTCGCGAAACCGGCGAAGACGCCCGCGGCGTTCGATCCCCCACCGACACACGCGACGACGACGTCGGGGGCGCCCACGCCCAATGCAACGAGCTGCTCCGCTGATTCTTGACCAATGATGCTCTGGAACTCGCGAACGATCCACGGGAAGGGATGGGGACCCATCACCGAACCAATGCAGTAGTGCGTGTCGCTCACGCACGTCACCCATTCGCGCATCGCTTCATTGACGGCGTCCTTCAGGGTTCGACTGCCCGACGTGACGGGCACCACGCGGGAGCCGAGCAACTCCATCCGGAACACATTGAGGACCTGACGCTTGGTATCGACTTCACCCATGAAGACCGTGCACTCCAGACCGAGGCGCGCGGCGGCGGTCGCGGTCGCGACGCCGTGCTGGCCCGCTCCGGTCTCGGCGATGACCCGGGTCTTGCCCATTCGCTTGGTGAGCAACGTTTGACCGATGACGTTGTTGATCTTGTGCGATCCAGTGTGGGCCAGGTCCTCGCGCTTGGCGAAGAGTTCGATGCCCAGACGCTCCGACAGTCTCGTGAGTGGTGTCACCGGTGTCGGGCGACCGGCGAACTCACGAAGCACCGTTCGATATTCGTCGACGAAGGCTTCATCACTCCAGGCGTCGATGAACGCCGCTTCCAATTCAATGCACGCCGGCATCAACGCTTCGGGCACGAAGCGACCGCCAAACTCGCCGAAGCGCCCATCGTGACCGGGCGCGGACATGAAGGGAGCTGCGTCGCTCACGTCATCTCCGTGGCGTAGGCCGTTCGGGCACTGTCGACGAATGCCCGTACTTCGTCGCGGTCCTTCACGCCCGGTGACGACTCGACGCCGCTCGCAGTGTCAACACCCCACGCGCCGGTCAACGCAATGATTGAGGCGACGTTGTCGGCGTTGAGTCCTCCGGCCGCGATCACCGGCACGCTGAAGGACCGCTCCGTCAGTTCGTCCCACGAATGTGTACGACCACTGCCCGGTTCGGCGTTATCGATCATGACGGCGTCAACGGTGCTCTCGTCGAAATCGTAGAACTCGTCGCTTTCGATGGGCAACGCCTTCACGATGGCGACGCCCCGCTGACGCAATCGTTTCAGCAGTTCCCCGTCCAGGGGTCCGTGAATCTGCACGATCTCGACGTCCACGACGTCCAGGGCGTTCAGGATGAACGTGTTGTCATTGTTGCGAAAGACCGCCGTTCGAAGGGCGCGACCCTTCGTCGCCGCGCAAATCGCCATGGCGCGCTCCAAGGAAAGTTGGCGCGGTGACGCCGCGAAGATTAGTCCAATCCCCGTCGCGCCGGCGTCGATGACGGCGTTGGCGTCGCCCAAGGTCGTGACGCCACAGATCTTCACGTAACCGCGAGCGAACTCAACCATGACGCGCGACTGGTACCGTGGCGAACTCACGCACCGCGTCCTCGATGTCGGCCGTTGTGACGAACGACTCACCGACCAGTACGGCGTCGAAGCCGACCTCGGCCACGCGTTCCACGTCGCGACGCGACGTGAGACCGGACTCGCACACGCTCATCACGGAGGAGGGAAGCACGTCGTGCACCGCTTCGGCCGCGTGGGCATCGATCGTGAACGTGCGAAGGTTGCGCTGGTTCACCCCAATGACGTGGGCGCCGAGGTCGAGCGCGCGTTTTGCTTCGTCGATGTCGTGTACTTCGACGAGTGCCGTGAGACCGACGTTCGTGGCCACCTGGAAGAGCGAGGTCAACTCGACGTCACTGAGGGCCGCCACGATGAGCAGCACCGCACTCGCACCCATCGTCGCCGTGTCCAACACGTCGTTCTCGCTGATCGTGAAGTCCTTGCGCAAGAGGGGCAACGATACTGACTGGGCCGCCGAGGCGAGGTCCTGGGCCGCTCCCGCGAAGTACTCCTGGTCCGTGAGCACGGAGATCGCGGTTGCGCCACCGGCCTCGTACGCCGTCGCAACCTTCACCACGTCGAGTTCGGCGTTGAGCCACCCCTTGCTGGGTGAACGACGCTTCACTTCCGCGATGACCTTCACGAAGCCGTCGCAGGCCCGCAACGCGTCGACGAACGACGGACCAGTGCACCTGATCTGGTCGAGTCGGCGACGCCACTCACGGTCGTCGCCGGCGGCGCGGGCCCGATGGTGCGCAAGTATTTCATCCAAGTACGTCGTCGCCATCCAAGAATCGTACTGGCGCCAATGATGCAGTGGTCCACGGCTAACGTTTCGCTATGTCGAGACGCGTGGTCACTCTTTTC
>DATCFS010000006.1:0-11697 GCA_036509375.1 Acidimicrobiales bacterium | reverse complement strand
CGGCTCGACGTTCTTCGTGTTCAGTGATTACGCGCGCAACGCCGTGCGACTGGCGGCGATGAGCGAGGCCGGTGTCATGTTCGTCTACACCCACGATTCGGTCGGCGTTGGTGAAGACGGGCCGACGCACCAACCGGTCGAGCACCTCATGTCCCTTCGGGCCATGCCAATGCTGCACGTCGTGCGACCGTCGGACGCCAATGAGACCCTCGACCTCGTCGAAGAGTTCCTCACGGCGCGTGAACCCCACACGACGGCGATGGTCCTTTCACGCCAGGACATGGCGGTCTTCAACGCCGACGACGCGTCGGCCTCCGCCCACGGCGCACGCCGCGGCGGCTACGTCGTGCGCGAGGACGAGAGTGCGGTCTTCACGCTCGTGGGCACCGGTTCCGAAGTCGCGCTGTGCCTCAGTGCCAACGACGAACTTCGCGCCGACGGCATTATCACGCGCGTGGTCGCCCTGCCGTGTTGGCGCTGCTTCGACAGCCAATCACTCGAGTACCGTACCTCGGTCCTTCGGCGCACGACCCCGTCGGTGTCGCTCGAAGCGGGCGCGACCCTCGGTTGGACCAAGTACGTTGATGAGGCAATTGGCATCGACCACTTCGGTATGTCGGCGCCGGCCAGTTTCATCTTCGACTACTTCGACATCTCGGCGGCAACCCTCGTCGCGCACGTGAAGGCCGCACTAGGAGGCTCACAATGACCAAGCTCAATGACCTGTACAACGACTACGGACAGAGTCCGTGGATCGACAATATCCGTCTCGACTGGGTGAAGGATGGCACCCTCGAGCGTCTCGTGAGCGAGGGTGTGCGCGGCGTCACGTCCAATCCCTCCATCTTCGCCAAGACCCTCTCCACGTCGTCGGCCTACGACGAACTGGTCGTCGAATGTGGCGACATCGATCCCGAGATGGTCTTCGAGAAGCTCGCGGTCAATGACGTCCGCCTGGCCTGCGACGCCCTCAGTGAGGTCCATAAGGCGTCGGTCGCCGACTTCGCCGCCGGAGTCCGACGCTACGCCGACGGATTCTGTTCGCTCGAAGTCTCTCCCCGACTGGCCCGTGACACGGTGGCGACGGTGGCCGCCGCCAAGCGGCTTGCCGGCGAAGTCGGACGCGACAACGTGATGATCAAGATCCCCGCCACGAAGGAGGGTCTGCCGGCGATCACCGAAGTCCTGGCGACGGGCATCAACGTCAACATCACGCTCATCTTCTCGCTCGAGCGCTACGGCGAAGTCATTACCGCGTGGATGGAGGGCCTGGAGACGGCGCTGGCCCAACGGGGCCACATCAACGCCATCGCCAGCGTCGCCTCGTTCTTCGTGTCGAGAGTGGACGTCGCGGTCGATCCACTACTCCCCGAGGACGACCCTCGCCGCGGCACGACCGCCAACGCCCAAGTCGCGGGCGCCTACGAGCTCTACCGGCGCCGCATGGCGAGTGACCGCGCCCGGGCGCTGCTCGACGCCGGCGCGCAAGTACAGCGTCCCCTCTGGGCATCGACGTCGACGAAGAATCCCTCCTACTTCGATTTGCTCTACGTGGACGCCATCGTCGCCGACGAGACGGTCAACACCATGCCCGACGCCACGTTGGCGGCCACCTTGGACCACGGCAATTTCGCAACGTCGACGTTATTGACGGATGAGGGCATCCGCGCGGCCGCAGCCAAACTCGACGAGCTGCCCGAGAACGTGTCACTCGAACAGGTGACCGCAAAACTCGAGGTTGACGGGGTCGCCGCCTTCTCCTCCGCCTACGACGATCTGCTCGTCACGGTGGAGAAGAAGATGCACGACGCGCCACCGACCTGATCGCGTGGTTGCCGCTCGCGAATCGAGCGGATTCGACACCGATTCGCGAAGGCCGTGCCTAGGATGGCGCAATGACGACCACCCGAGACGCCGCCACCCGCACCGACTTGCTCGAAACGCCGCTGGAGGAGTTGGCGGCGATGGCCTTCGAGCGAGCACGTCAGGCGCACGGCTTCGTCGTCACTTACTCGCCGAAGGTCTTCATCCCCCTCACCAAACTTTGTCGCGATCGATGCGGCTACTGCACGTTCGCCCAGGCGCCCGCGCACGTCGACGCACCCTACATGAGCCTCGACGAAGTGATGGCCGTCGCCCAAGCGGGACGTGACGCCGGTTGCACGGAGGCGCTCTTCACGTTGGGCGAACGACCGGAGCTGCGCTACGACGAAGCGGCGAGGTGGCTCGCCGCTCGCGGCTACCAATCGACCGTCGACTACGTCGCCAACGCCGCGCAGATGGTGCTCGAGAGCACCGGACTTCTCCCCCACGCCAACGCCGGCGCGCTCTACCGCAACGAGCTGGCCCAGTTGCGTACGGTGTCGGCGTCCCAGGGAATGATGCTCGAATCCTTGGCCGATCTCCCGGCGCACCGTCTGGCCCCCGATAAAGAGCCCCAGCGTCGTCTCGACACGTTGCGCTTCGCCGGCGAGTTGAAGATTCCCTTTACGACGGGGCTGCTCGTCGGTATCGGCGAGAGTCGCCAGGACCGCATCGCCACGCTCGAAGCGATCACGGCCTCGTTCGAGGAGTTCGGTCACGTCCAAGAAGTGATCATCCAGAACTTCCTGCCGAAGCCCCGCACCGCAATGGCCAACGAACCGCCCGCGAGCGACGAGGAGTTCCACTGGACGATTGCCGTCGCGCGACTCATTTTGCCCGACGCGGTCCACTTGCAAGCTCCGCCAAATTTGAGCGACGATCCGACCAGGCTCCTCGCGTACGGCATCGACGACTTCGGTGGGATCTCGCCCGTGACCGCGGACCACGTCAATCCCGAACGGGCGTGGCCGGCCCTCGACACGCTCGCCACCGAATGCGACGACCGCGGCTTCATGTTGATGCCTCGGCTCACCGTCTATCCCGAGTTCATCGAGGACGGTGGCGCCCACCTCGACGAGAAGGTGCGACCGTACGTGCTGGCCCACGCCGACTCCTCATTTCTCGCTCGCAATGACGTCTGGGCGTCGGGAACAGAAGAGCACCCGCCCGCACCGCCAACCTCGCGGGCGCGCACGTCCGCGGTCAGTTCACTCCTCGCGCGCTACGAACCGGGCTACGAATTTGACCGCCAAGAACTGACATCACTCTTTCGCGCGCGCGGCGCCGACTTCAACGCCGTCGTGGACCTCGCCGACACCGTCCGACAGGACCTCGTCGGTGACGCCGTCACGTTCGTCATCAATCGCAACATCAACTACACGAACGTCTGCACGTTCAAGTGCCGATTCTGCGCCTTTTCCAAGGGCCCGCTCTCGCTCAACCTGCGCGGTGACCCCTATCTGTTGACCCTCGACGAAATCAGCGAGCGCGTTCGCGAAGCGGAGGCGCGCGGTGCGACCGAAGTCTGCCTACAGGGCGGCATCCACCCCAAGTTCGACGGCGACTACTACATCGACGTGGTGGCGGCGGTGAAGGCCGGTTCGCCAAGGATCCACATCCACGCCTTCAGTGCCCTCGAGGTCTTCGAAGGTGCTCGCCGGTCCGAGCAGGACCTCGTGACGTACCTGACGCGACTGAAGGAGGCCGGTCTGAAGACGTTGCCGGGCACTGCGGCCGAGATCCTGGACGACGGCGTGCGCAAAGAGCTCTGTCCCGACAAGATCAACTCCGACCAGTGGCTCGAGGTCCACCGCGCTGCGCACAGTGTCGGACTTCGCTCCAATATCACGATCATGTTCGGCGCCGTCGAGGGCGTTGACAGTTGGGCGACGCACCTCCTACGCACCCGAGCGCTTCAGGTGGAGACCGGCGGATTCACCGAGTTCGTGCCACTCCCCTTCGTGCACATGGCGACGCCGATCTTCTTGAAGGGTCGAGCGCGCAAGGGCCCGACGTTCCGCGAAGCGGTCTTGATGCACTCGGTCGCCCGACTGCACTACGCCACACTCATTGACAATATCCAGGTGAGTTGGGTGAAGATGGGGGTCCCCGGCTCCCGTCGAATCCTCCAGGCCGGCGCCAACGACGTCGGCGGCACCTTGATGGACGAGAACATCTCGCGCGCGGCCGGTGCGGCGCACGGCCAGGAGATGGACGTCGACACGCTCAAGGCGCTCGTGGAGCCGATTGGTCGGCCCCTCGTGCAGCGAAGCACCCTCTACCAGACGATCTAGCCATGGACGAATTGATTGACGGGTTTTTGCGCGACTTGTTGCGCGAGTCGCCGCTCTCCCCCGAACGCATCGAGGTACTCCGGTCGCTGCTGACCCGATTCGTCGAGTTGGCCATCGTGGACGGCGACATCAGCGACCTCAAAGTGGCCGTCAACGCACTCGACGAACTGACCGAGGCGTCGACGCTCTTCTCGAAGTGGCGCGACGTGCCCAAGATCGCCGTCTTCGGATCGGCGCGCACGAACATCGACGCGACGCTGTTCGAGATGGCCCGCCAGCTCGGCGAGGCAATGGCCAAGCGCGGCTGGATGATTGTCTCGGGCGCCGGACCAGGCATCATGGAGGCCTCCGCGATGGGCGCCGGCCGAGAACACACGCTGGGCGTCAACATTGAACTTCCCTTCGAGCAGTTCGCCAATCCCTACATCGATGCCGAGACCATGCTCGTGGCGATGCAGTACTTCTTTACGCGCAAGGTCGCCATGACCAGGCCCTCCAACGCCTTCGCCATCTTTCCCGGTGGACTCGGCACCATGGACGAGGCCTTCGAAGTCCTCACCCTCTTGCACACCGGCAAGACGTCGCCGGCCCCCGTCGTGCTCGTCGACACGCCTGACGGCACGTTCTGGCGTCAGTGGCTCGACTTCGTCGAAGGCGCGATTATCGCCGACTCCTACATCGATCCGAACGACATGTGCCTCGTGAAACTCTGCTCGTCGGTCGAGGACGCTGTTGGCGAGATTGAGCACTTCTTCTCAAACTTCGAGACCTTTACCGTCCGCGGTGACCGGGCCGCACTCACGTTGCAGCGCGCGCCGAGCGACGTGCAATTGGCCGCACTCGCGACGTCGGTCCCACGTTTCGCCGGTGGCGCCGGTTACCAGATGAGTGACGAGCACACGTTGACGTTCGGCTTCGACGGAAGGAACTTCGTGAACCTGCGTCTACTCATCAACGAAGTGAACGGCTGGGCCTAGTCGTCGCTCGCCCCGCGAAGTAGAGACTCCGCCTTTTGTAGGCTGCGCCGGATCTTCGACAGCCTTCGTTCGAGTTCCTTCGCGGCGTCGGCGCCGTCCTCGCGCAACTGTGCGCGCACCGCGTCAAAGATGGCGTCGGAGACGCGGCGCTCGATACTGGACACCTCGTCGGCGAGTTCGTCGTAGGACTCCACGATTAGCCGAGCGTCACGTAGTCAAGTTGCTCCTCGGCGTACTGGGCTCGCAGGACCTTCTTATCGAACTTACCGACGCTGGTCTTGGGTACCAGTTCAATGAAGGCCCACCGCTCGGGGAGCCACCACTTGACGACCCGCTCACTGAGGTAGTCACGAAGCTCTTCGGCACTGGCCGTCGCGCCCGGTTTCAGCACGACGCAACAGAGGGGTCGTTCCTGCCACCGCTCGTCGGGCACGGCGATCACGCACGCCTCGAAGACGGCCGGGTGGCCCATCATCGTGCTTTCCAGTTCGACCGAACTGATCCACTCGCCGCCCGATTTGATGACGTCCTTCGTGCGGTCACTGACCGTCATGAAACCTTCGCCGTCGAGGGTCCCGATGTCACCGGTGCGCAGCCACCCGTCGCGGAACTTGTCGGGATCGTCGACGCCGAAGTAGGAACCGGTGATCCACGGACCACGAATCTCGAATTCGCCCACCGACTTGCCGTCGTTGGGCAGCACGGTGCCGTCGTCGGCCGTGACGCGGATCTCCACGCCGGCCACGACGCGCCCGGCCTTGACGCGGTAGTCAATCTGCTGATCGTGCGGCGTGTGGCCCGGAGGGATGGACACCGCGGCCAGTGGGCTCGTCTCGGTCATGCCCCAGCCCTGGATGAGGTCAATGCCGTAGGTGTCGCGGAACCTCTCGATCATCGAACGGGGCACCGCGGACCCTCCGGCCAAAATCCCGCGCAGACTGGACAGGTCGGCCTCGGGATTGTTCTCGGCCACGCGCAGGACGTCATTCCACACCGTCGGTACGCCCAACGAAATGGTGGGCCGTAGTTCGCGGATCATCTTGACGATGGGCTCGCCCTGCAAGAACTGCTGGGGCATGATGACCTCGGTACCCGAGAAGTACGCGGTGAAGACCACGCCCCAGGCGCTCACGTGGAACATCGGCACGATGAGCAGGCAACGATCGCGTTCACTCAGCCCAATCGAGTTGGCGGTCGTCGAGGCCATGGAGTGCAACCAGGTCGAACGGTGCGAATAGACGACGCCCTTGGGATTGCCGGTCGTGCCCGAGGTGTAACACATGATGGCGGCCGAACGCTCGTCGAGCCGTGGCCACTCGAAACCGGGACGCTCGGCGCTGAGCACCGTCTCGTAGTCGAGCGTCTCGCCGAGCAGTCCGTCGTTGTCGGGACCGTGCACGATGATGTGCTCGACCGAGGGTATCTGGTCGCGGACTTTGGCGAGCAACGGGACGAGCGAACTGTCGACGATCATGATCTTGTCCTCGGCGTGATTGATGATGAAGGCCAACTGTTCGGGAAAGAGCCGAATGTTGAGCGTGTGCAGCACCGCCCCCATGCTCGGCGCGGCGATGTACGCCTCCATGTGGGCCTGGTTGTTCCACATGAAGGTGGCGACTCGGTCGCCGGAGGTGACGCCCAGTTTGGTGAGTGCGGCGGCCAACTGCTCGGCGCGCTTGGAGATCTGGAAGAAGGTCGCCTCTTCGACGCCGTCGGCGGTCACGGTGAAGATCTTCTTGTCGGCGTAGACGAACTCGCCGTGTCGGATTATGCCGCTGATGAGAAGCGGCCCGTCCTGCATTGTCGAGTCCATGGTTCCCCCTCTAGTGACCGTCTCGTTGATGTTACAAAGGTCCGCGAGGCGAACGGAACTACCAGGAGAGGCTGTAGGGCTCGACCGGTGCAGGAAGGACGCTCGGACCGTCACTTAGGAACGAATCGATGCCGGCCGCGGCACTTCGACCTTCGGCGATCGCCCACACAATGAGGCTCTGACCACGCACGGCGTCGCCGCAAGCGAAGATGGGACTGGAGCCCCCCACGCCCACGAGGCGCCAACTCGGGTCAACGGACAAGGTGGCGCGCGTCGTCACGTAGGGCTCGTGGTCGAGTCCGAGATCGCTGAGTTCCGGTCCAACGAAACCGGCCGCAATCAAGACGAGGTCGGCGCGCGTCGACACCGTCTCGCCCGAACCATCGTCACGCAGCGTGATCTCACGGAGTCTCTCCTCGCCACGAAACTCGAGGGTCTCGGTGGAGAAGCGCCGTTCGCCACCTTCGTCGTGAGCGGCCGAGGATTTGAAGATCCGGGCCATGGTCGGCCACGGCTGATCCTCGGGACGCTCGTCGGGCGGACGGTCCATAATCTCGATTTGCACGACCGACGCCGCTCCCTGGCGGTGCACCGTTCCGAGGCAGTCCGCGCCGGTGTCGCCCCCGCCGAGGATCACAACGTGGGCACCCTTCGCGTCAATCGGCGACGTGGTGCCATCGCGCACGGCGCGGTTCGCCGCCTCCAGGAAGGTCATGGCCGGATAGACGCCGAACAACTCCGCGCCGGGCACGGGAATAAGACGGGGTCGCGTCGAACCAACGGCGATCAGTACGGCGTCGAACGTCTCTTGCAAGGTCGCCAGTGGGGTTCCGCTCTCGCCAATCGTGACCCCCGTGTGGAAGGCCACGCCGGCGGCCTCCATGACCGCGAGTCGTCGGTCGAGGACGGACTTCTCCAACTTGAACTCCGGGATGCCGTAGCGGAGCAGTCCCCCGATGGCGTCGCTTCGCTCGAAGACCTCGACCTTGTGACCCACACTCGCCAGTTGCGCGGCGGCCGCCAAACCGGCGGGGCCCGAACCGACGATCGCCACCCGGTTACCGGTGCGCGTCTCGCAGGCGTGCGCGACGTCGAAGCCGTTCGTGAAGGCGTGTTCGGCGACTTCGTACTCAATGCGCTCAATCGTCACGGGGCTATCGGAGATGCCGAGCACGCAGGCCGATTCGCACGGTGCCGGACAGAGCCGTCCGGTGAACTCGGGGAAGTTGTTCGTGTCGAAGAGTTGTTCGGCCGCCAGCTCCCAATGCGTGCGGTAAACGAGGTCGTTGAAGGTAGGAATGCGATTGCCGAGGGGGCAGCCCTGCATGCAAAAGGGAATGCCGCAGTCCATGCATCGCGCACTCTGTTCGCCGACGGCGTCGTCGCTCTGGGGTTCGTAGACCTCGCGCCAATCGCGCAACCGTACGGGGACCGGTCGATAATTCGGTCCCTTGCGCGGGTAGTCGAGAAAGCCAGTGACCTTACCCATTGCGCAACTCGTCGCGGATGCGTTGATACTCTGACGTCTCGATGCGTACGAACTTCATCCGCTCGCTACGCCAGTTGGCGAGGATCGACGTGGCCTTCAGCGAACCGGTCTCGTCGCTGAATCGTGTCAAGAGTTCACGAAGTAGTTCGTCGTCGTCGTACTCCAGCGGGTCGATTTCGTAGACGCCGGCGCTCAGGTGATCGTGCACGGTCTGGTCGGGGTCGTAGAGGTACAACGTGCCACCCGACATCCCGGCGGCCAAATTGCGTCCCACGTTACCGAGAATCGCGACGACGCCGCCGGTCATGTACTCGCAGGCGTGGTCGCCGGTACCTTCGACGACGATCGTCGCACCCGAATTTCTGACGCCACATCGTTCCCCCACCACGCCGCTGATGAAGATCTCACCACCGGTTGCGCCGTAACCAATCACGTTGCCCGCGATGATGTTCTCCTCGCTCGCGAACGTTGACGCGGCGAACGGGCGGATGACGATACGGCCACCGGACAGTCCCTTGCCGGCGTAGTCGTTGGCGTCACCGGTGAGGCGAAGCGTGATGCCCTTGGGCACGAACGCGCCGAGACTCTGGCCCGACGAGCCCGCGAGGTCAATCGTGATGAGGTCGTCGTCCAACTCCCGACTCCCCAAGGATCGCGTGATGGCACTGCCGGTGAGCGTGCCGACGGCGCGGTTGACGTTTCGCACGGGGGTGAAGAATCGGAAGGGCTCGTTCTTCGTCGCGGCGTTGAGTGCCTCGCCGAGGAAGAACCAGTCAAGTGCGCCATCGAGACCGTGCTCCTGTTTGACGCTCTGACGGCGTTGATCAGGAGGAACGCTCACCAGCAGCGCCGAAAGATCGAGGTCGTTGGTCTCATCGTCAAGGGAGTCAACGATGATTCGCGAGGCGTCCCCCACCAGTTCATCGAGCGTTCGCACCCCCAGCAACGCGAGGTACTCGCGCACCTCTTCGGCGATGAACTGAAAGAAGTTCTCGACGAACTCGGGCTGTCCGGTAAATCGTTCACGAAGTTTCGGATTTTGGGTGGCGATGCCGACCGGACACGTATCGAGGTGACAGACGCGCATCATGACGCAGCCCGCAACGACGAGCGGTGCCGTCGCGAAACCGAACTCCTCGGCGCCGAGCAACGCGGCGATGATGACGTCACGGCCGGTCTTCAACTGCCCGTCGACTTGCAGCACCACGCGACTACGCAGTCCGTTGGCGGCCAACGTCTGATGCGTTTCGGCGAGGCCGAGCTCCCAGGGCGTTCCCGCGTGCTTCAACGACGTGAGGGGCGCCGCGCCGGTGCCGCCGTCGTGTCCCGAAATGAGGATCACGTCGGCGTGCGCCTTGGCGACGCCAGCGGCGATGGTACCGACGCCCTGTTCGCTCACGAGTTTCACGTGGATACGAGCCTGGTCGTTGGCGTTCTTGAGGTCGTAAATGAGTTGCGCGAGGTCTTCGATGGAATAGATGTCGTGGTGCGGCGGCGGTGAGATGAGTCCCACGCCCGGTGTCGAATGACGGGTCTTGGCGATCCAGGGATAGACCTTGGAACCGGGAAGCTGTCCACCCTCGCCCGGTTTGGCGCCCTGGGCCATTTTTATTTGGAGATCGTCAGCGTTCACCAGAAAATGACTGGTGACGCCGAAGCGTCCCGAGGCGACCTGCTTGATCGCCGAACGTCGATTGTGCTGGGGATCGGAGGTGTCGAATCGTTCGGCATCCTCGCCGCCCTCGCCGGTGTTCGATTTGCCCCCAATGCGGTTCATCGCCACGGCCAGGGTCGAGTGGGCCTCTTCGGAGATTGATCCGTAGGACATGGCGCCCGTGCTGAAACGGCGGATAATCGAGGCCGCACTCTCGACCTCGTCGAGCGGCAGCGGCTCGGGACTGGGCACCAAGGTCATCAGGCCGCGCAGCGTCACCAGTTGTTTGGACTGGTCGTCGACGAGTGTCGTGTACTCCTTAAAGATGTCGAACCGCTTCGCGCGCGTGGCGTGCTGCAGTTTCTGTACCGTGCGGGGATTGAAGAGGTGGACCTCGCCGTCGCGACGCCACTGGTACTCGCCGTTATTGCGCAGTTCGACCTGTTCGCCGACTCGCGGTTCGAAGGCGCTGGCGTGGAGTTGGAGCACGCTGCGCGCAATGTGTTCAATCGTGATGCCCCCGATGCGCGACCGAAAGCCCGGAAAGTAGCGAGCGAGGACTTCCTCAGAAATGCCGACGGCCTCGAAGAGTTGGGAGCCGACGTAACTCGCGACCGTACTGACGCCCATCTTGGACATCGTCTTCACGATGCCCTTATTGAGCGCCTTGCCGTACTGGTAGCGCGCCTCGAAGGCCGTGAACTCGCTCAGTTCACCCTCCTCCACGAGTGCGTCAATCGATTCGTAGGCGAGATAGGGACAGACGGCCGACGCACCGAAACCGAGCAATAGCGAAATGTGGTGCACTTCGCGCACGTCGCCGGCCTCAATGATCAGTGCGGCACTGGTACGCAGGTGTTCGTCGACGAGTCGGTGGTGGACCGCCGAGGTGAGCAAGAGACTGGGAATGGCGGCGTACGCGTCCGTCGTGTTGCGGTCCGAGAGGATCACGATGTTGGTGCCGGCGCGTACGTGGCGCACCACCTCGTCGGTGAGCGCGTCAATGGCGGTCGTGAGTCGTTCGCCCGCGCTCGCCTGTCCCTGGGCGTCGAAAAGGCCGTCGATCACGACCGTCTTGAATCCCTGGAGGTGATCGAACTCTTCGACGTAACGGATCTTCGCCAGTTCGTCGATGCTGAGCACTGGTGATGGCAGCACGATCTGGTGACAGTGGCGCGCACTCTCGGTGAGCAGGTTGTCTTCGCCGCCGATCGCGACGCGGGTTGACGTCACGAGTTCTTCGCGAATGGCGTCGAGGGGCGGATTCGTGACTTGGGCGAAGAGTTGCGTGAAAAAGTCGAAGAGGGGACGCGGGAAGGTGGAGAGGACTGGGACGGTTGAGTCCGAGCCCATGGAACCAATCGGCTCCTCGCTCACCCGCGCCATGTGTCGCACGATGAGTCGGAGGTCCTCTTCGCTGTAGCCGAAGTTCTTCTGTTGGCGAACGACCGACGCGTGACTCGGCGTGAGCATCGCGGGCGCCTCGATCTCGTCGAGTGAGAACTGCTCGTCGACGAGCCACTCGCCGTAGGGCGCGGCGGCGGCGAGTGAACCCTTCAGCTCCTCGTCGTCAATGATGCGACCCTGCTCAATGTCGACGAGAAATA
>DATCFS010000005.1:0-3070 GCA_036509375.1 Acidimicrobiales bacterium | reverse complement strand
CCCCACGACCAAGACGCCTTTCGTCGCCTGCTCGGCGATGGCTCGCAACTCGGCATTGAAATCTCCTACATCGTGCAGGATCAACCAAACGGTCTCGCTGAAGCATTGATTCTCGGCGAGGAGTTCCTCGACGGCGATCGTTGCGCACTGATTCTCGGTGACAACCTCTTTTACGGTCCGGGCCTCGGCACGCACCTGGAGACGAACAAGTTCATTGACGGCGCGTTGATCTTCGCGTACCAGGTCAGTGATCCGTCACATTACGGCGTTGTTCAGTTCGACGATACCGGCACGGTGCTGTCGATCGAAGAGAAGCCGACCAAGCCGAAGAGCACGTACGCCGTCCCCGGTATCTACTTCTACGACTCGAAGGCGTCCGAGATGGCGCGGGCACTCACGCCGAGTGCGCGTGGCGAGCTGGAGATTACGGCACTGAACAACGCCTATCTCGAGCAGGGCAAATTGCGGGTCGAGGTACTCTCGCGAGCGACGACCTGGCTCGACACGGGCACGCACGAATCACTCTATGAAGCCGGCGGTCTCATCCGCACGTTGCAACACCGCAGTGGACTGCGTATTGGCGACGTCGAACAGATCGGTGCGGATCAAGGCTGGGTGAAGCCGGAAGAAGTTACTGAGAGAACTGAGTCTTCAGAATCCGAAACCGCTTAACGGCCCACCAGGTCGACCACAACACGAAGACCTCACCGGCTGCCGTGAGCCACGTGACGAATGAACCATGGTTGATGGCGACGACGAGGATGAGGGCCAACTCAGCGACGACGACCGCTAAGCAGAGCACGGCGAAGTACCCGTATTGCACGGCCGCTTCGCCAATGCGCGACGAGGGCGTTGTGTTCGTGCGCCAGAACGTGTTGAGGACCTCGCGCTTCTCCTTAAAGGAGCAACTGCGGTAGACGTCGAGGTTCACGATCACAATGGTAACCAGTGAGGTCGTTCCAATTCCGCACGATTCAACAACTTCTCGTCAAAGACCAGCGTGCGTGGCGCCGCTCTACCCGGTGAAACCGAGATGGGCCGCCTCAGCGCCGTGAATGAGTCGCTTGTGTACGCCCAATGTGGGTCGATCGAGCGTGGCCATTGATTCTGCCACTTCAATCGCGTGGGAAAGCACCGCGTCGTCACCGGCGACGGCTTCGACAATGCCAAATCGAAGTGCCTCGGGACCGGAGAAGCGGCGTGCCGTCGTGGCCGCCATAATCGCCGTCGAACGAGGCAGGCGGTTCGCCAGAATCGACCAGAGTCGCTCATCGAGTGCCAGACCAATCTCGGCCTCGTTCATGCACCAGTAGCCACGGTCTTCACGCATGACTCGATAATCAAAGGCGCACCCGATCAACGCTCCTCCGGCGAAGACGTGTCCGTTGATCGCGGCGACGGTATAGGCCGGAAACAACAGGAGGCGACCAATCGTCTGTTCGAGGATGTGCAGAGTCTCGACAAACTCTTCTCGCTTCTCTCCAAATCGTTCCAGGTCGAGGCCGTTGCAGAAGAACTTGCCCGTACCCGTAAGGACGAGCGACAGCGGTCCCTCGATGCTTTGAAGTTCATCAAGGATTTCGTTGATGCGACCAAGGGAGTCGAGGTTGATCCGGTTCTCTCCCTCGTTCCATTTCAAGAGTGCAACTGAGCCTTCGTGCGTGACCGAGATATCCATGGTCGGAGCCTATTGCTCGCCAGAATCCGAGGTGTAAGTTGCGACTATGGCAGAGAACACACCTCCGATTCCCGAACCTGACGTCACGGCGGAAAACCCAACGTCCGAGAACTGGATCTGGGCCGGCGAGCATCGCCCACCAATCCCACGTTCCCTCGTCGACCACATGACCGGCAACTGGGGCGCGGTCGCGCCCAGTCGTGAAGTGCACCCCGCCGCCAGTTACTGCGCCGCGCGACGGGCGCGCATCGGTGAGGAGTTCTCCGGAAAGACGCTGGTTATACCGACGGGAAATTACAAGGTCCGAGCCAACGACACGGACTACCGTTTCCGCGCCGGCACGGACTTCTTCTACCTCACTGGCTGCCTCGAGCCCGACGCCGTGCTCGTCATCGGGTCGAGCGCGAGTGGTCAACACGCGACGTTGTACATTGCCCCTCGGCGCGACAATTCGACGCACGAGTTCTTCACCGACGGCCGTTACGGCGAGTTGTGGGTTGGACCCCGTCGTGGGGTTGGCGAAGCGGCGACGTACTACGCAATCGATACCGCGCCCTTAGACGATCTCGAGAAGGACCTCGTATCACTGCAGGGGAATGAGATCCTCTGCGTTCGCGGATTTGACGCCAAAGTCGATAGCGCCATCGCCACACACAAGGACGACGAGCGATTCGTCACGACACTAAGCGAACACCGTCTCGTGAAGGACGATTTCGAAATTGCGCAGCTCCAACTCGCGGTTGATTACACCGTCAAGGGCTTCGAGGACGTCGTTCGAGCCCTCCCCGCCGCCGAGGGACGAGGTGAGCGCGTCATCGAGGGCATCTTCAATCTCCGTGCGCGTGTCGAAGGCAACGACGTCGGTTACGACACCATCGCCGCCAGCGGTTCGGACGCGACGGTGTTGCACTGGACGAGGAACACCGGTGACGTTCGTCGCGGCGATTTGTTGTTGCTCGACGCCGGCGTCGAGTGCCACAATCTCTATACCGCCGACGTGACGCGCACGCTGCCGATCAACGGAAAGTTCTCAGCCGCGCAACGACGCATCTACGAATTGGTTCTCGCGGCGCAAGAGGCCGGCATCAAAGCGGTGAAGCCCGGCGCCGCGTTCATCGCGCCGCACAAATCGGCCATGGAAGTTCTGGCGGGGGGCCTCTTCGAGCTCGGGATCTTGACCGAAGAGCCCGAAGTTGCCCTTCGAAAGGACCGCCAGCTCCACCGTCGCTACACGCTGCACGGAACGAGCCACATGCTCGGTCTCGACGTTCACGACTGCGCGAACGCCCGATACGAGGTCTACCCCGAGGGCGAACTCTACGAAGGATACGTGCTGACGGTCGAACCCGGTTGCTATTTTCAGGCCAATGACCTCACCGTGCCCGAGGAGTA
>DATCFS010000004.1:0-2797 GCA_036509375.1 Acidimicrobiales bacterium | reverse complement strand
CGTCCACCGTACGACATTGATGAAGACGAGGAGACAACCCTCAATCGGACCTCACACTCCCACTGAACTAGAGATTCAGTCCGAGCCGTTCGTGCCGAGTCAACTAGAGACGAATCCGCAACTGAAACACCACCGGCCGATGCGTTCAGTACCGACCGGTGGTTTTCAGGTTGAAGTCGAGATTCAGAAATTACCGGCCGCCATGTTCGCCACAGTAACTCGGGACACCTGATAGGTGATCGTGACGCTCGGCTTCTGACCCGGTGTTCCGCCAGCAAATGAGACCGGCATGCCCGTGCTCGCATTGATTGCGATCGCTTCTTGATAGTTCGAAGGAAGCGCCGGTGCGCTCGCTGTCAAAGTGATGGTCGGCTGACCGTTCGTCGTCGTGTTCGTGACCGCAACTTCTGAAAGTGTGGAAAGAATGCGCAGCACGCCAAGTCGGACGTCGGGATTACCGGCACCCTCGATCAGAGTGTCCATCGAGTCCATCCATATGTAGTTGTCGGTCGAGGCCTGTTGACCGCTTGGAGAGTTCGCTTCGCTGACGATCTTTTGAAGGAGTGCGGCCTTCTGGGCGGCGGTGAGGTTCGTTTGCGCGTCGATCTTCTGTTTGAGCGCACCGAGAGCAACAACAGTGTTCGTCGGCTTGACGCCATTGTCGTAGGGCGCGGTCGCCATCTCTTGGACCGCCGTAGTCAGGTTCCCGTTCACTGCGTCGAGGGCCGCTTGGATCTCGCGTGCTGTGAAACCGTTGCCAATATTGGCATTGTCGGTGACGGCAGCGGGAAGTCCGCTCTCGGTTGGCGTGGAGAAGTACTGGCCGCTGTCGGTGTACAAGTCGGCCTCCGAGTTCGACGTGCCGTCCGGGTACGCCTGGGTGCGCAATACGAGCGTCGCATCCCCGGGCAGTTGGACTGTCGCGCTCGCCTTGATGTGGTTGGCGAGGTGATTGAGCACCGCTGCTCCGGCGAGCGGGGTGGCCGTACCGACCGAGCCGAATGAAACGGCCACCAGCGTCACGGCGGTGGCGGCCGTGGCGAAGGCGCCCGTGCCGGCGAAGACGCGACGACGAACTCGAGGACTCGTCCACTTTCGACCGGCAATGTGGGCCATAACGGTGGCGAAGGTCGCTTCCGCTTCGGCGTCGCGTATTTCAGGCGTCGGTTCGCCGGCGACCGGATCGGGTCCGGCGATGATGTGGTCAATGTTCATGATGCAATAGTCCTTTCGGTGTGGTGGATAATTTCGGATGCCTTGTGGGCCGAGAGCACGGGCGTAACGAATGTGTCGAGTGAATTGAGATAGTCACGAACTTTCGTTCGTGCTCGAGCCAACCGTCGCTCCACGGCCTTGGTGGTGATGCCGACGCTGACGCCGACCTCTTCGTGGGTCAGCTCTTCCCAGTGAATGAGACGGAAGATCTCTCGATCGATGTCCGAAAGATGCTCGACCGCACGCCGCACGCGAATCTCAAGGTCGCTGGCCCCCGACATCTCCTCGCCCCCGACCCTCTCCTCAATCGCAATTCGATCAGTGAGGGCATTTGAACGCTGCACGCTTCGGAAGTGATTGGCGACGAGATTTCTCGCAACGCCGTAGAGCCAAGGGAGTTCCTTCGTGTGCTCTGGCACGTCGAGCATTCGGCGCCACGCCACGACAAAGACATCGGCGACGATATCGGCGTCGCTGCCGTCGGCACGACGCACTCGCCGTCGAACGTACGCGGTAATCGGCTCGTAATTGCGCTCGTAGAGGAGTCGAAATTGGCGCTCTTGTTCGGTCTTCGTCTTATAGTGACGCGCCATTACAAGTAGCTCCAGGGATTCTCCATACCTACTTATGGACGATACGAGAGCAAATCCCCCAACAAATTTTCAGCCAATACGTTGGTGAACCACATTTGCCGTTCACAAGATTCAGAGATGTAGGACGCTTTATCCGAAATTGGGTGATGAGGGACGAATTCAGGTGCCCTAACAGGCTCGTCGTAGGAACGAGAAACAGTCCAGCGGGCAGATGCATTTTGACAAAATCTTTGTGCAGAAGCGATAAAACGTGCAGCGACAATTTATCAACGAGCAACGCACGATGCATCACTCCCAAATTGCGTGTCCTGAGTCCAATTCGAAGAATTCCAAGCGATCTGGATTAACGGTGAAGCTGAACCGATCGCAAACTTTGACTGCGTGGCGCGGTTGAATCCTCGCCACGCAGTCATCGAATGGTTGCGTCTTTGTGTCGAGGTCAGGGCCCTCTGGCACCTCCGGGCTGCCCTCAGCAATCACAACTTGCGCGTCGGTCCGAAAGTGCACGAGAATTTCTGACCCGAGCGCCTCAACGAGTTCAACGTCCCCTTTGAATTCGACACCGGCGTGCTGTTCATTCATTGCCGGAAGATCCTCAGGGCGGATCCCCACGACGATCTTCTGTCCAGCGAAGTTCTTGAGAGCCGGGTGCCGAGTCAAGATCTCCGTATTCAAGGGAATGGATTGACTTCCGAGTGCAAGGGTCAACGCGTCAATTGATAGTGAGGCTTCGAAGAGATTCATAGAAGGCGAACCTATGAATCCCGCGACAAAGACATTCGCGGGGCGATCGTATAGAACTTGCGGTGTATCACACTGCTGAAGCGCTCCATCGCGTAAGACTGCGACGCGATGGCCTAACGTCATCGCTTCGGTTTGATCGTGCGTGACATAGAGCGTTGCAACGCCGATGCGCTTTTGAACTCGGGAAATCTCAGCTCGAAGCTGCACTCGCAGTTTCGCGTCGAGGTTGGAAAGTGGCTCATCCA
>DATCFS010000003.1:0-6217 GCA_036509375.1 Acidimicrobiales bacterium | reverse complement strand
GACGAGAAGAGTCCAACTCCCGAGGCGGCCAACGGCCCTGACGGCAGGGTCGCGCACGTTCGTTCGAAAGGTGAGGCGCCACAGATCACTCCGAAAGAGCGACGGGAAGAGACAGATGAACTGAACGGCGACACCGAGAGTGGTCCCGAGTCCCAACCACATCAGATCGCGAGAACCGTTGAGCGCTCCGATGCTCGGGGTCGGGTCGACGAGGTGGAACCAGATGAGGACGATGATGCAGACGATGTTGTTGGCAACGGGAACCCACGCCGCGACGCCGAATCGGTGGCGGATATTGAGCAGTGACGTGGCGATGCCGATGGCGCCGTAGAAGAAGATCTGCGGCACGAACCAGCGCAACAGCTGGGTTGCCACGGCACGCTGTTGAAGGAGCAACGCCGCTGACTCCTTCGTGCTCGAGTGACGGAACGCGGTGAATCCGTCAACAATCCAGGGCGCGCAGAACCA
Organism: Acidimicrobiales bacterium; assembly: GCA_036509375.1. Lineage (GTDB taxonomy): Bacteria > Actinomycetota > Acidimicrobiia > Acidimicrobiales > RAAP-2 > RAAP-2. The sequence goes on along the minus strand of DATCFS010000003.1, from coordinate 5,749 downwards.
GGCGAGCACGGTAGCGGCGACGAGGAGGATGAAGGCCCACGTGACCACACTCGAAATTGACTTCCACGCTTTTCGTTCGCCGTCGAGGGTCAATCGCTCGACGAAGACCGGGATGAACGTCGCGCCGGCGATGCCGCCCAGCACCAGATCGAACAGCATGTTGGGCACCGTGTTCGCCAGGTTGAAGCTGTCGGCGATTGGCGTGAAACCGAGGACCCACGCCAAGACCAGGACCCGAAGTAGCCCAGTGAGACGCGACACCAACGTGCCACTGGCCATCGAAGCGACGCGCGAACTATGCGTCGAGGTGGGACTCATCGGGCGTGTCGGCCCTTCGGTCGCTTGCGATAGGTGCGCAACCACCAGTAGGCGAGTACCAAGAGGGAGGCGATGCTCAAGACGTAGCCGACGATCGAGGTGCCGGCAATGCGCACCTGGATTGCGGCGCGCGCCAGGATGACCTGGCCGTTCGGCGTGGTGACGACGACCTGGAGGGTCATGCTGGTGCCGTTCTGACCCGACGTCGGAACGCGCACCGATTTTGTTGGCGAGTCCATCGTGATCGCCACGTTGTTGCCCTTGGGGAACGTGAGGCGATCGGTGACGAGATGGATGTCGGCCGTGACCGTGTAGTCGGCGCGACTGATCAACGTGATTGGTATCGACGTGCCCGAACCGGCCAACGTGATGGTGCTCGGGTCGACGGAGAAATCGCTCAGCTGACCGCGTAACGTCGTCGTCGCCCTATTAATTGCGCCTTGACGCGCACTCGGTCCGCCGGTGATCTCCGCCGCCTCGGCGGCGACTCGTAGTTCGTCGCCGATGTTGGTCTTCGATACCGCGAGCGCGAAGGAGTTCACTCCTTTCACAAGTTTCACCAGCGAACTGACGTTGTGGCCCGACCACTGCGACACCGGGGGCGACGTAAGGAAGCGAGTGGCGGGCGCGCCGTTGGTCGCGATCAACGCACTGTCGAAGGAGGGCGCGAGCGTCGCCAGCGTGACGTAGGGATTAGCGGCCAGACCGCTCAGCAGGTCGTTCACGAACGCAACCGGAGTCTTCGAAATGGGCGTCTCGATGACCACCGTGCGCGACGACGCAGCGTTGGGCGCTTCGAAGTGTAAGAACGCCAAGGTACCCAGGGTCAGCGCGGCACGACGTCCCGAACCAATAGACGGGTCGGCGACCAGTGCGGACAGGGGGCCGTCAGTGGCGAGCGCGACGAGTGACCCGGCCCCGCTGACGTGAAACGGTGCGCCCCAATTGAGCGTGGTCGAGGGCGCGACCGTGAGATCGGTTTCGGGCAGCACGACGTCGGTGTCGCCGTTGTGCTTGAGCGCCTTCAGCGTTGCGAGTGACGGAGTGCCGTTCAAGAGGAGTGGGCTGTCGACGTAGCGTCCGGTGAGCGAGTTGAGGAGATTTGACGAAAGCGTCAGTTGGGTGCCCACTTCAGCGCCGAACCCGTGCTGGAGGAGACCTCCGAAATCAATATTGGAGGGCGGCGCGTTGACGACTTGATGAAGCGGACTGGTGAGGGCGTTCTTCAGTGCCGCGCGAAAGCCAGCCTGCTGGGCGCCCGGTTGCTTCACGGTCTCGAGCGTGCGGTAGTCGGCGGTGAGTGTCAGCGCCGACGTGTTGTGGTGCGCCATTGCGTTCAGCACCGCAATGGATCGTCCGGCGTGCTCAAAGGCCGAGGGGTCCATTGTTTCCACGACGTCGACGTGCAGTGGCTGGACGATTCGCGAGGACTGAATTGCGAGGAGTGACCATTTGATCGTCGTGACACCGTTGGTCGTCACCTCCAAACGCAGGGGGTAGACACCGTCACACCCCGCCCCGTTGCAGGGGAGGCGCATGTGCGGGGCCGTCGGGTAACAGGTCCGACGCAGCGACCCGGTTCGATGGGTGAAGAGGTCAACCGTGAACGTGTAACTACCGTGGGAGGCGCAAGTCAGGGTAAAACGGCTGGTCGTGACCAGTTCTCGGTCAGTCGTGCCGACGCCACTCACGATTGGGGTGAGCTGGGACCGCTCGACGATCCGGGGGTAGAGCGTCGCGCGGGCCTGGGACGTCGATCCCAGTGGATGCACGCCCAGCACGACCGTGAAGTGGGACGTTCCTTCGGCCGACAGCGTCGCGACGACCTCTTGATGCACCAGTGAGAATGAGGGCGTCGTCCCAGCGTGCGCGGCCGTGGGCCACGTCACCGTTGCGAGGCAAAGGAGTACGACGCTGAGCGCCCGCCACCAGGATGAAAATCGGTGGAACATGCTTTCACAGGCTACCTGCGTGCGGACGCGAAGTCAGACGCCAACTACCCTCGTTCGCAGTGACTTCAATGGATTACGTGCACGACCGACTGAGCGAACTGGCTTACCTATCGGGTCCGCTGGCTCGCGCCTTCGCCGACGCGGGCTTCTCCCTGTACGCCGTTGGTGGCTCCGTACGCGACGCGATACTGGGTGAATCGCGCGAGGGCGATTTCGAAATTGACTTCACGACGAATGCGCGGCCTGACGACATCGAACGGCTCATGAAGCCCCTCTGTACCTCACTATGGGAGCAGGGTCGCGCCTTTGGCACGATTGGCGGCATGCTGCGAGAAGGCAACTTCAAGGTGGAGATCACGACCTTTCGGTCCGAAGAGTACGTTGATCACTCGCGCAAGCCGGCCGTGGTGTGGGGCGATTCATTGATGGCCGATCTCGGTCGACGTGATTTCACGATCAACGCACTGGCCCTGGACGTCGTGGCCCTCGACGCCGGTACGCCGGACGTCCAAACGCTCTTCGATTATTACAACGGCTTCAGCGACCTCCATGAGCGCGTGCTTCGCACGCCCATTGACCCCGAGGTCCTGTTCAGTGACGATCCCCTGCGAATGCTTCGCGCCGCTCGCTTCGCGGCGCGATTCCATTTGCGTATCGACCCCGCCGTCGAGGCCGCGGCCACGAAGATGGCCGAGCAACTCACCAAAGTGTCGCCCGAGCGCATTCGCGGCGAACTGGACCTGTTGATGGTGACCGATGTGCCGTCGGTCGGGTTGGACTTCATCGTTCGAACCGGACTCGCTGAGCACTTCTTTCCGGAACTGCCGAGGTTGCAACTCGAGCAGGACCCCATTCACCGTCACAAGGACGTACTTCGCCATACCTGGGCCGTCGTCGACAAGGCGTCGCCCAACCTCGTGCTTCGCCTCGCCGCACTCTTTCACGACATTGGCAAACCGAATACCCGCGCCATCACCGACGATGGCGTGACGTTTCGATTCCACGAGGTCGTGGGCGCGAAGATGACGCGAAAGCGCATGACGGCGCTGAAGTACTCCCAAGACGTGATCGACGACGTCAGCATGCTCGTCGAACTTCACTTACGCTTTCACACCTACAAGATGGGATGGTCCGACAAGGCGGTGCGCCGCTACGTACGAGACGCCGGACCGCTCCTTGATGAGCTCAATGAACTCACGCGGTGCGACTGCACGACGCGCAATGCCCGCAAGGCGGCGTCACTGGCCCAGCGCATGGACGAACTGGAGATCCGCATCGCCGAACTGCGCGAACTCGAAGACCTCAGTCGTCTACGTCCGGCGCTCGACGGTGTCGCGGTCATGGAACTACTGAACATTGCACCGAGCCGGGCCGTCGGCCAGGCGCTTGACTTCCTGATGGAGATCCGCCTCGACGAGGGTGAAATCACACCGGACGAGGCGAAAGTTCGACTCCGCGAGTGGTGGTCCGAGCGGAACTGACGACGCGCGGGCACGCCTGCGGAGTTGCCGGCGCCAGTACTGTCGAGCAATGACTCCTGAACCGATCATCATCACCTCTGACGAGGGGAGTGTTGGTACGGCGGCCAGCGGATCCTCACTGGTAATCGGTGACTGGACGGCCGACGGCGTCGAGTCGGAAGTCGCTCCGCTCCACGTACATCACGAGGACGATGAGGCGTGGCACGTCATTTCGGGTGCACTGCGATTTCGCTTTGAGGAGCGCGTACTCGTGGTCGAGGCCGGATCCACGGTGTTGGTGCCCGCTGGCGTTCCCCATACGTTCGGCAACGCCGGTCCCGAGCAGTCGCGCTACTTAGTCATCCTGTCGACGAAACTCGATGAGTTGATCGCGCGACTACACGACGCCGATCCCAACGACCACGCCGAGGTGTACAAGCTCTACGATTCAGAACTCCTGGAGTAGGAGACCAGCCGGCGTCGGTCGCCCGTGAGAAACGGACTTTGACTTGGTCGTTCTCAGTTTCCGAAACCGGGATTCGACGAACCGTGGAAGATGTGGATGGCCACGATGACGAAGACGACAAGAAAAGCGACGAACATGACGGCCATCGCGACGCCAATGATCATGCGGGCTGGGGCCTGACCCTTGGTCGGCACGATATGAATATTGACGTCCTGTGCGCCATCCTCGGCGCCCGCAGCGGCCGCACTCATGGTGATGCCGCGTCGACGAAAGAGGGAACGCTGAGCGGCCTGCTGCGCCATTTGTTGCGCGGCCCACTCGGGGCTGCCGGGGGTGCCGGGCAGTGGCCCCGGTGGCATTCCTGGAACTGACATTGGCAGTGCCCACTTTCTTGACGCTCGTGACCTTCGAGGTTGAGGTCGTCAATAGGCACGCGATTCTTTACAGAATTGCGAACTGCGAACGGATGCTCGTTTTCCCCGCGAGACGTTTTCCTTCTCGCGATTCGAGCCTACGACTACGCACCTGTGAGTCGTTAGTCAATGCCAACGACGCGACGGAAACTAAGGCCAGACCTGGTTTTCCGCGCCCTGGTCGGCAAAGGCCTCGACCATGGTGTGCGCGATGTCGTCGTGGTACTGGATGGGCGGCGACTTCATGAAGTACGCCGACGGTCCGATGATCGGCCCGCCGATGCCGCGATCGAGGGCGACCTTGGCGCACCGCACGGCATCGATGATGACACCGGCCGAGTTCGGCGAGTCCCAGACCTCGAGCTTCAGTTCCACGTTCAGTGGCACGTCACCGAAGTTGCGGCCCTCCATGCGGATGTAGGCCCACTTGCGGTCCTTCAACCACGGCACGTGGTCGCTCGGTCCGATGTGCACGTCGTCGGGGTCCATGTTGCTCGTCTCCAGTTGCGACGTGACGGCCTGGGTCTTGGAGATCTTCTTCGACTCGAGACGCTCGCGTTCGAGCATGTTCTTGAAGTCCATGTTGCCGCCAACGTTCAACTGGTACGTGTGGTCGAGCGTGAGACCACGGTCCTCGAAGAGGCGGGTGAGGACTCGGTGGACGATCGTGGCGCCGACCTGACTCTTGATGTCGTCACCGATGATGGGCACGCCGGCGTCGGTGAACTTCTTCGCCCACACTGGGTCCGACGCGATGAAGACGGGAATGGCGTTCACGAAGGCGACGCCAGCGTCGATCGCGGCCTGCGCGTAGAAGCGCTGGGCCTCTTCCGAACCGACCGGAAGGTAGGAGACCAACACTTCGGCCTTTGCGTCACGTAGGGCTTGGACGACGTCCACGGCTTCGAGCGGTGACTCCTCGATCGAGGCGCGGTAGTACTTGTTGAGGCCGTCCATGGTCGGACCGCGCAGGACGGTCACGCCCAACGAGGGGACCTCGGCGAACTTGATGGTGTTGTTCTGGCCGCCGTCGATGGCCTTGCCGAGGTCGTTGCCGACCTTGGAGGCGTCGACGTCGAAGGCCGCGACGAACTCGAGGTCACTCACGTGAAAGCCTCCGAGCACGACGTGCATGAGACC
>DATCFS010000002.1:0-4925 GCA_036509375.1 Acidimicrobiales bacterium | reverse complement strand
CTACTTGCGTCCCCACCCTCCCTACGCGGCGGCGGGGGAGTTCTCGCGGATGTACGACCCCGACGACGTCGAGCCGCCAATCTCTCCGGTCGCCAAAGAGTTGCGCCACTGGGTCCACGACGCCGCGATGCAGGTCGAAGCGAGTGCCGCCCCGACCAACGTGCACGAGATGAGGGTGCTCCGGGCGCAGTATTACGGCATGATCAGCGAGGTCGACGCCCAGCTCGGACGGGTCGTACGCGCCATCGAAGATCGCGGCGAATGGCAGGACACGCTCGTGGTCGTCACCGCCGATCACGGCGACCAACTGGGTGATCATGGCCTGAAAGAAAAGCTCGGCTTCTTCCCACAGAGCTACCACATCATTGGACTCTGGCGTGACCCGAGGACGGCCAACGCCGGCCGCGTCGTTCACCGGTTCAGCGAGAACGTTGATCTTCTACCCACTCTCGCCGACGCTCTGGGCCTCGAGGAGCCGGCGCAGTGCGACGGAAGGTCGCTCTCGGCGTTGTTGGACGGTGCCGATGTTCCTTGGCGGCGAGCAGCGCACTACGAATGGGACTACCGCGCCTACCTCATCCGCAGTGCGCCAGGTCGGTGGCCGAAGGACCGGTCGTTGTCACTCGCCAATCTTGCGGTGTCCGTCAGTGACGACATTGGCTACGTGCAGTTCGCCGACGGATCCTTTAGGTGCTTCGACCTCCTCGCTGACCCGACCTGGCGTACCGAGTGCACTGACCCGGAGCGAATCCTTCGCGCCGCCCAAGAGCAGTTGGTGTGGCGTCAAGAGCACTTGCGTCGAGAAATGACCGACATGCTGCTTCGGCCCAGTCGACCGGGACGTTGGCCCTCAGGATTCGCCGTCGAGCGGGCCGTGGCCTCGACCTAACGACGTGGCGGGTAGGACTACGCGCGTGGTGGTCAACGTCTCACCGCACGGTTCATCGGTTTGTCTAGGCTGAAGAACTTTCGGATAGGCCGAATCACCGTTTTCAGTTGACTTGATAACTAATATAAAACGGAGTTCATTTGGGGGGTACGTGCCGACGTTTGCTGGTGAGCGCCGATGGCTGGTTCTCTTCGTTCTCTGCATCGCAGTCTTCCTCGTCGTCGTCGATAACACGATTGTGAACGTCGCCCTGCCGACACTGTCGAAGGATCTCCACGCGTCGAACTCCTCGCTTCAGTGGATCGTTGACGGCTACTCGCTGCCCTTCGCGGGATTACTCCTGGCCGGTGGAGGACTCTCGGATCGACTCGGTCGCAAGAAAGTGATGCAGCTGGCGCTCACGTGTTTCGCATTTTTCTCCTTACTCGCCGCGTTCTCACACAACGTGCAGACGCTGCTTAGCGCCCGAGCGCTGATGGGTGCTTCGGCAGCGTTCATCTTCCCCGCCACGCTCTCCACGCTGACTGTCGTCTTCGAGGACACCGGCGAACGGGCAAAGGCCTTCGGCATCTGGGGGGCGACCACGGGGGTGGCAATCGCGCTCGGACCAATCGCCGGAGGGGCGCTCATCACGCACTACTGGTACGGATCGATCTTCCTGGTCAACGTGCCCATTGCCATCGTCGGACTCATGGCCGTCGGTCTCGTGGTCCCTGAATCCACGAGTCCGCAACGTCACTCCATTGACATTGGCGGCCTCATCTTCGGTACTGCGGGCATCACCGCACTCACTTTGGCAATCATTGAGGGCCCGTCGTGGGGATGGCGTTCCTCGCCAACCCTGGTGCTCTTCGGCGCCACGGTTTTACTGCTGACCGGCTTCGCCCACTACGAACTGGGGCGGGCCGGCCCGTTACTCGACGTACGAATCTTCAAAAATCCGACATTCTCCGCGAGCGCTGGGGCGATGGCGACCAATTTCTTCTGCCTCTTCGGATTCATTTTCCTCGTGACGCAATATTTTCAGCTGGTGCGCGGCTACTCGGCACTCTCGGCCGGTGTGCACACGCTGCCCTTCGCCTTCGCCGTCATGGTGACCACCCCGCTCGGCGCCGTTGCCTCCTTGCGACTCGGTCCGCGTTTCGTCGTCCCGCTCGGGCTCGTCATCACCGCCGTCGCCCTCACCTGGATGTCCTTCCTCTCGGCCGGTGCGGCCTACACCGGAGCGATTCTCGGTTCGATGCTGACGCTCGCCGTTGGCTTCTCGCTCGTCAACGCGCCGTCGGTCGCGGCGACCATGGAAACCCTCATACCCGAGCAAATTGGCGCCGGCGCGGCGGGCAACGAAACGACGCGCGAGCTCGGCGGCACCATGGGCGTGGCGATCATCGGTTCGGTCTTCGCCTCTCTCTTCGGGCCGGGGATTCGACGGGCCCTGACACCATTCCTCGGACACGGCCTCACGAGCGCACAACTGCACTTTGCGCAGAGTTCGATGCCGGCGGCCAAGGCAATCGTGAGTCACTTGCCGGTGTCGGTTCAAAAGAGCGTGGACGACCGCGTCACGACGGCCTTCATGAACGGTCTCCATCGTGGATGTTTGGTCGCCGCCGCGACGGCCTTCATCGTCGCGATTGTCGTGTTCGTCTACCTTCCGGCCCACAGCCGCCAGGGAGCGCACGAGCTCGTTCTCGGTCGCTGAGCCCACTCTCCACGGCGTGCTCGAAAAGGCGAGTCAATTTCTGATATCAATGGAGGCCAGACGCCGAGTTCGGCGAAGGGTAAATAGGGGAGTTTTGATGCAGAGTTCTATTCGAGTCCGCCAGATTCTGGCCGTCGCTGGCGTTGCCTCGCTGGTGCTCGCCGGTAGCGTCATGGCCGGTGCCAGCACCATGGCCGGCAAGCACAACGCCGCGGACGCCGCTCTGGTTCCCGCTTCGTTCAAGGGCAAGACGCTCCAGGTGGCGACCGACGCCACGTACGCGCCCGACGAGTCCATCAGTGGCACCACGATGATCGGCTTTGACGTGGACCTCATGAAGGCCATCGGGACGACACTCGGTCTCAAGATCAATGAGAACAACGTGAGTTTCGACAGCATTATCGGCGGCATCGACTCCGGGCGTTACGCCGTGGGGAACTCGTCGTTCACCGACACCAAAGAACGCGAAAAGAGCGTGAACTTCGTCGACTACTTCCAGGCCGGCGAAGGCGTGTACGCGCTGAAGACCGCCACCGCGAAGTTCACCGGACTGAAGAGCTTCTGCGGCCATTCAGTCGCGGTCGAGACCGGCACGACCGAAGAGAGCGACGCCCAGGCGACCGCTAAGACGTGTCCCGCCAACAAGAAACTGACGGTGTCCACCTTTACGACCCAGACCGAAGCGAACCTCGCGGTGTCGGCCGGTCACGCAACCTTCGGTTTCGTTGACAGCCAGATCGCGGGCTACATTGCCTCGACGTCAAGCGGTATGTTCAAGGTCGTGGGCAACGCCATTGGCGTCGCGCCCTACGGCATCGCGACCAACAAGACGACCGCTGGCAAGGGCTTGGCGAAGGCCATCCAGGCCGCCGTGAAGACCCTCATTGCCAACGGCACGTATCACGCCATCTTGAAGAAGTGGGGCGTGACCGGTGGTGCACTGACCTCAGGAAAGATTGTTCTTAACGGAGCCATTTCCTAAGTTCGGTAGTACAACTTCACCATGACGACGAACGGGGACGACGCAGCCAAGGTCGTTCCCGTTCGTCATTACGGCCGTTGGGTCGGTGTGGTCGTCGTGGTGGTCCTCATTGCGATGTTCGTGCACACGTTGTTCACGCGGCCCTCGTTCACGGTGTTGACCTGCTCGACGCATCACGCGGTACGAACCTGCCAACACGAGTGGCGATTCGGCTGGGACTACGTCGGCCGGTACTTCACCTCCTCGGAGATAATCGACGGTCTGTTGCGGACCCTGGAGTTAACGATCATCGCCATGGCGATGGGCATCTCGATTGGCGTCGTGATCGCGATCATGCGTCGTTCGGAGAGTCGGCTCCTTTCGTCCACCGCGTGGACGTACACGTGGTTCTTTCGCGGAACGCCGGTGCTGGTGCAGTTGGAGTTCTGGTTCGCGTTCAATGCGCTCTACCCTTCAATGTCAGTGGGGATACCGTTCACGCACGTGACCTTTTTCGTGGTGAACGTCGGCACGACGATCACGGCGTTCGGGTCGGCGTGCATTGCGTTCGGTCTCAACGAAGGCGCCTACTTCTCCGAGATCGTTCGCGCCGGACTCCTGGCGATCGACGAAGGCCAGACCGAGGCGGCGATCTCGATCGGGATGACGAGGGGACAGTCCCTTCGACTCATTGTCTTGCCCCAAGCCATGCGAGTCATCCTCCCGCCGACCGGGAACGAGGTCATTTCGATGTTGAAGACGACGTCGTTGGCGAGTTCGGTAGGCGTCATTGAACTTTTGGGCGCGGCTAATCTCATCAGCGCCGCGAACTACAAGACCATCTTCCTACTTATCACGGCCAGCCTCTGGTACTTGATCGTGACGACGATCCTGTCAATCGGTCAGTTCTACTTGGAGCGTCATTTCGCCAAGGGTGCACTGCGCAACCCTCCGCCCACGCCGATTCAGCGAGTCCGTGAGGACCTCGCCGGCATTGCGGCAAAATTTCACACCAAGCGATTCGCGGACGCGGGAGCACCACGATGAGTCTGCCCATGGTCGAAGCACTCGGCGTGCACAAGTCGTACTACGGCGTCGAGGTGCTGAAGGGCGTGAACCTCACCGTCGCGCGAGGTGAAGTGTCGTGCCTCATCGGTCCGTCGGGATCGGGCAAGAGCACCCTGCTGCGATGCATCAATCACCTCGAGAAGCACGACAAGGGCGAGCTTCGTGTCGACGGTGAGCTCGTGGGTTACGAGGCGCGCGGCGACAAGCTCTACGAACTCACCGACAAGCGGATCTGCCACGAACGTTCGCAGATCGGCATGGTCTTCCAACGCTTCAACCTCTTTCAACACCTCACGGTGCTCCAG
>DATCFS010000001.1:0-11104 GCA_036509375.1 Acidimicrobiales bacterium | reverse complement strand
CAATGACCGGCCAGATCGATGATCCGAAGGCGAAGGTGATGAGTGGACTGAGCCAGCCAATCGTTTCGACCGAGGACTCATCGATGCCCACCTCTTCGCGGGCCTCTCGAAGTGCGGTCTCAATAGGTGATTCGCCCTCATCACTTCGGCCGCCGGGAAGAGCAATCTCCCCGCGGTGCTCTCGCAACGTGAACGACCGTCGGGTGAGGACCAGTTGGGTCTCACCCTCTTCCTCGAAGAGCGCCACCAGTACCGCCGAACGACGGGTGATGGGACGGACCTGCGCGTCGCTGACCGCCGCCACGTCACGGTCATCCGCGGGAAGGGGTGCGGTCTCGAAATGGCGCATCCCATTCTTCAGACGTTCGACGACGAGAGGGAGACTGAGGCCGGTTCGCTGCTCGGGAGCCAACGTCGCCCATGGGGCTGGCGCACCGGGTTGGATCTCATCTGGTTCAGGGAGGATTTGGGGATAGTCGTGTCCCTCGAATCGCGCCGGCCACGACCGTTCTGGCGCCACGCACAATCTCCTCTAATGTTGTACATCGATTGACGAATCCGTCACATTTTACGCGGTCCCCCTTTCACCCCAATCAGGAGAACCTCTCTTCATGAAATCCCTCGCCCGCTTTTGCTACCGCCGCCGTTGGTGGATTTTGATCGCGTGGGTCGTCGTTTTGATCGGCATCAACATGCTGTCGATCAACATTGGTTCCGCGTACTCGAACTCCTTCAGCCTTCCGGGCACCAACTCAACGCACGCCGAATCGCTACTGAAAGCCGGTTTCAAAGGCCAGTCGGGCGACGTCGACGAGATTGTCTTCCAGTCCACCAGTGGATCGATCGCGAGCCATAAGGCGTCAATTGACGCGGTCGCGGCCAAGATTGCCAAGTTGCCCGACGTCGCGAGCACGGTCTCACCGTTCAAGGACACGTCGCTACTGGTGAGCAAGGACGGCAAGATTGCTTACGTCGTCGTCTACTTCTCCGAGCAGGCCTTCAAACTGAAGAATCCTCCAATCCAGGCAGTGGAGAATGTTGGCATCAAGGCGCGCTCGACGTCGCTCAACGTGCAGTTCGCGGGCAACGCCTTCGGCGCGCTCGATCAACCCAAGGGCAGTCCCGGTGAGATCTTCGGTCTGATCGCGACAGCCATCGTCCTGGTGCTGGCTTTCGGATCGTTCTTCGCCATGCTCCTACCCCTCGGCGTCGCACTCTTCGCGCTCGGTATTGCGACCGCGACGACCACGTTGCTCAGTCACGGGCTCAGCATCGCCAACTTCGCGCCCATTTTGGGGTCGCTCATTGGCTTGGGTGTGGGGATTGACTACGCCCTCTTTATTGTCACGCGATCGAGACAGAGCCTGAAACGCGGTATGAACGTCGAGGACTCCATTGTCACGGCCGTCAACACGTCGGGCCGGGCCGTACTCTTCGCCGGTTTCACGGTGTGCATTGCCCTGCTCGGCATGCTGGTGCTGCAGCTTTCCTTCTTGAACGGCGTCGCCATCGCCGCGTCGCTCACGGTGTTGATCACGATGTTCGCCTCGTTGACACTGTTGCCCGCGTTCCTCGGACTCTTCAACATGCACGTGCTGAGCCGCAAGGAACGGCGCAAGTTGAAGAACGAAGGCCCCGAGCCGATCATCGTGGCCAATGGTTGGCAGCGCTGGGCCGACTTCGTCGGTCGAAATCCGAGGAAGTTGTCACTGGTGGCGCTCCTCGCCATTGTCATCATCTGCGTCCCCTTCTTCTCGCTCCACTTGGGCAGTTCCGACCAGGGCACCGACCCGGCGGGCACGACTACCCGCCAGGCCTACGACCTTTTGGCGAAGGGCTTCGGCCCGGGCTTCAATGGTCCGCTCCAGGTCGTGGGCGTCATTCACAGTCCCAAAGACGAAGCGACGATGGTGGCGCTCGCACAAAAACTTCAGGGTAAGCCCGACGTCGCGGCCGTGGCACCGCTCCAGATCTCCAAGAGCGGCACCGTCGGGGTCATCAACGTCGTGCCCAAATCCAGTCCCGAGGATAAGAAGACTGAAAATCTCATCGCCACCATACGAACGACCTACATCCCCGCCGTCACGAAATCGTCGCACACCGCGATCTACGTCGGTGGACTGACGGCGATCTTCGTCGACTTCGCGCAGGTCTTCACCTCGAAGATCCCGTTGTTCGTTGGCGTGATCGTCCTGCTCGGGTGTCTCCTCTTGATGGTGGCCTTCCGCAGTATCGTCATTCCGCTCACGGCGGCCGCGATGAACATCTTCGCGGCCGGTGCCTCCTTCGGTCTGGTCGTCGCGGTCTTTCAGTGGGGCTGGGGCAGTTCGCTCATCCACGCCGGAACGGGGCCCGTCGAGTCCTTCTTACCGACGATCATGATCGCCATCCTCTTCGGGCTCTCGATGGACTACCAGGTCTTCTTGGTATCGCGAATGCACGAGGAGTGGCTGAACACCGGGAGCAATAAGGAAGCGATTAACCGGGGACAGGCCAATACCGGTCGCGTCATCTCGGCGGCGGCCCTAATCATGATCTGTGTCTTCTTCTCTTTCGCCTTCGGTGGACAGCGCGTCATCGCGGAGTTCGGCATTGGGCTCGGTGGCGCCGTACTCATGGACGCCTTCATCCTTCGAACCGTGTTGGTGCCGGCCCTCATGCACTTCTTCGGCAACGCCAACTGGTACATGCCCACGTGGCTCGAAAAGACGATCCCCCACCTCGCCGTGGAGGCGACTGAAGACGTTCCGGTTTGACCCTTAGGAATTACCTAATTCTTAAGGGTTTTTGACCAACTCCCTACAACGAGACGGGCCACGCGGCGTTAGGTTTGAAATACAACACAGGAGGCCCCGTGAACTTTCGCCCGTCGTCTCACCCCGGTGGTCCGGGCGGCTTCATGCGAGATCACGGTTTCGGTCGGATGTTCGACATGGGCCCACACGGGGGCAATGGATTTGGAGGGTTGATCGTCTTGATACTTTTCTTCCTGGTACTCGCGGGCATCGCGTGGGTCATTGCGCGGCTCGTCGGTCACGGCCCCGCACACCACCACAACCACGGTCCGCTACCGCAATCGCCGTCGACACCGGGGTCGGGACCGGTCGACGTCTTGCGCATGCGTTTCGCCAAGGGTGAGATCGACGAGGACGAATTCACCCGGCGACTGCACCTCCTACAGGGCGACCAAGTCACGAATTAATTCTTCGCGCGGCGACTGAGATTGATCGCCACGACCGCGTCAACCGCTCTTGTCTTCGATTTCCCACGCGTGGTCGACAACGTGCCACGCGAGTCGTCGCATGGAGTAGCGCGGTGGCCACACGCTCGCGGGCGCGCCCGCCAAGAGCGTTGACGTCACGAACGCGCGCTGCTCACTCCACGGGGTTCGAGGTGGCACCCTCGTACCGAGTTTGGAGCAGTAGTGGCGTTCGGCCTCTCGCACGTGATCAACGACGGCGTCGCGGTCGCGCCCTCCCCCACGCGGGCCCTTCGCGAGCGTCGGTGTCGCACTCTTCACGACCGAGTCGAAGTAGTCCCAGCAGTCAACGAGGACCGAGACCTGCTTCGTGAGAGCTGGCGCGGAGAGCGGTTCCGCGTCCCACGGCGTGTCCACGGCCGGCGCACCGAAGTCCGTCGTGGCATTGCCCGGTACTTCACCCACTACTTCCAACTTCCCCGGTTTGAACGGTGACGTCACGATTCGCGCGTAGCGATCGCGGTAGTCGAGCAACGCCTCGAGGGCCAAGTCCTTCGTCTTGGCGCGACGACACCATCCGGGCCAGTCCAGGGCGGCGGCGAAGACGGAGTGCTGGCCCACTTCGAAGTACACGCGGGTTGGTGACACGACTCTCCTCGGGGATCGCACGTGTGACGACGTCGAACCTTGCGCTCGAGAGTACCTTCCGCGTCGCACCGTCGTCGGGGCGTGGGTAGTCTGAGTTTCGATCACCGGCGACCCACTGGTCACCTCCAACGAGAAGGAATGCACATGGCGACAACCAGAAATGCAAGGGCCCATTGGGAAGGTTCACTCATGGAGGGAAAGGGCACCGTTGAGATGACGTCGAGCGGCATCGGCACCTTCCCCATCACGTGGGCGTCGAGGTCCGACAAGGCCGACGGCAAGACGAGTCCCGAGGAGTTCATCGCCGCCGCCCACGCCTCGTGCTTCTCCATGGCGCTCAGCCACGGACTGGCTACCGCCGGTCACACGGCGACGTCACTCAACACCTCGGTCGAGGTCGACTTCCAGCCCGGTGAAGGCATCACCGCCATCCGCATCACCGTGTCGGGCGACGCGGAGAACCTCGACGCCGCCGGCTTCGCAGCGGCCGCCGAGGACGCCAAGGCCAACTGCCCGGTCTCGAAGGCCCTGGCGGCCGTACCGATCACGTTGAGCGTCGTATAGCCACACCTCTGGGAGGAACATGAGCACCAGGTCGTCGCGAGTCCGCTGATGGGACGACCGGACGACCTGTGCGCCACGTCCGAGTTGGACGCCGCAGTTGCTCGCGCGTCACCCAACGATCCCTGGACGATGCGCGTTGGACTTTCGCAACTCCTCGGCCTCGCCGGCATCGTTCTCTACAACTGGTGGGTCTACGTCCTGGTCGCAACGACGGTGCTCGCCAGCACCGATGAGTTCTTCAGCGACCTTGAGGCGACGGGACGCCCGGACGCCGCGCTCCTTCAACACCTCGACTTGGCGGCCGGCATCGTCATGGTCGCCGCGTTTCTCTTGCGCGGTCCGTGGGGACCGAATGGCAAACGACGTGAGTGGCGCTGGCTCGTGGTCTTCGCCGTCGCCGGTGCCATCGGTGGCCACTACTCGTACGCCTGTCCCGAAGGCTTGAGTGCCGCCTGTCGAAGTGCCGAGTGGCACCTGCGACTCCCCCTCCACCACTACCTCCACGTCGTATCCGGGGTCATTGAGTTCGCGATGATGACGACCGCCGTCTACGTTGCGTGGCGGCGCACGAGGAACGACGGTGGATGGGTCGCCCGCGCCGTCACGTGGACGGGCGTCGCCCTGTTGGTCGGCTATCCGCTCCTGGCCGTGGCGTACCTACTGGACGAGTTCGGCGCGATCGTCGAACCGATCTTCTTCGTGGCCTTCTCGGTGATGGTCTTCGTGGAACTCTTCGAGCCGTCGAGGAGACGCGTGACGCACCAGTGACCTACAGCGCCGCGTGTTCGACGCCATTCAGTTCGACCATCTCCAATTTGTCCGCCGTCCCCGAATAGAAGGCCACGGCGGCCGACACCAACAGCAGCGCCGCCGACGCGATGAGGGCAATGTCCAAGCCGTGTTGGAGTGCTTGGTAGGCGGCGTTGACGACCTTCTTGATGGTCGAGGCGAACTGTTTGCGGATCGCGGGATTGAGACCGGCCTCGGCCTGGGACGTCGTGCCGGTCGTGACCGCGGTAATCACCTCTTGACGAAAGGCCTTCGGAATGCCGATCTGTATGAGGCGCTGCGTGAGATTGACGGTGAGCTGACCGTTGACGATTGAGCCGAGGATCGCGACGCCGGCCACGGCGCCCAGCTCACGTGCGGTGTTGACCGCCGAGGACGCCATGCCGGAGTTCGTCGCCGGCAGACTCGAGAGTGCGGTGGCGTTGACCGGCACGATGATCATGCCGAAACCGACGCCGGCAATGCCCATGGTCCAGCCCAGGGTGTCCACCCCGACGTGCGGACCAATCGCGGCGAAGGTGAGGATCACGCCGAGACCGGCGAGGAGGCAACCGGCGGTCATGGGGACTCTCGAGCCAATGCGTCCGACCAATCGCCCGGTATAGAGCGAGGCGAACACGATGCCACCGAGGAGTGGCAGGAAGTCGAGCGCGAGGCCGTAGGCACTGAGCGACGTCACGACTTCCAGGTAGAGCGCCACGAAGAAGAAGATCGAGAAGATTGAGAAATAACTGGCGAAGGCAATGAACGCCGAACCCGTAAAGGAACGTCGACGGAAGAAACCCATCTCCAGCATCGGGTTCGTGGCCCGCTTCTCGGCCAGGTAAAAGATCGGGACCGTGAGGAAGCTCACGATGAAGAGTGTGATGACCCAGCCGCTGGCGTAACCGGAGAGTTCGCCCTGGATGCAGGCGAACGTCGCCGTACCGAGCACCACGGCGGCGAAGAAGAAGCCCGCGAGGTCAACTCGCTTGCGCGTGTCGTTCACGCTTTCCGGCAGTGCGATGGCGGCGATCACCAACGCCAGGGCGCCAAAGAGGAGGTTGAACCAAAAGACCGCGCGCCACGACCAAATGCCGACGAGGATGCCGCCGATGATCGGTCCCATGGCGAGCGCCATACCCGAGACGGCGGCCCAGGCACCAAGTGCGCGCGCCCGGGCCTTGCGGTCGGGATAGATGTGGCGGATCATGGACAGGGTGCCGGGCTCGGAGGCCGCGGCTCCGATTCCCATGATGATGCGACCAATGACGAGTTCACTTGGATTGACCGAAATTGCGCAGATAATCGAGCCACCGCAGAAGATAACGACGCCAATGAGCATCACCTTCTTGCGTCCGAAGTTGTCGCCCAACGATCCGCACATCAGCATGAGACTGGCGAACGCGAGCGCGTACCCACCGACCACCCACTGAAGTTGCGAGACGTTGGCGTGAAGTTTCGACTGCACGCTCGTGAGCACGGCACTCGCGACGGTGTTGTCGAGAAAAGTGAGAAAGAGTATAGCGAGGAGTGCGGCGAAACTGAAGTGGGCTCGAAGGCGTCGAACGATCACTTCACGAACTTGACCGGTCTCGCGGGTCACCGCGGAGGAACGGTCGGTCTGATCAACCATGCGCCCCGTTCCTCCCTTTGGTCACCACGACTGCGTTCTTCCTCGTAGCCAGCACCGCATCCAAGCTGTCAAAACAATTGCCGGACCTGATATATGGCGTGACGAATGATTCCGTGCACCCTTGCATCAGGGAAAACAGGTCGCCTTCGTCGTCCAATTCGTGACAAGCGGAGGAAGCCTCCCCTAGGTTACTTCTTCGGAAGCGCGAAAACAATGTCCACGGTCGCGGTGTCCTTGCCAGCGATGTTGCCCACACTGACGGCGCACTTCTTCAGGTTCGACGCGAGCGTGCCGCACTTGCCTGTTCCAATCGTGCCGGTCACCACTTTGAACTTGGTCTTGGCGAGCACGCCGGTTTTGGAGATGGTGACGGGCGTCGCTGTATTGATGTCGCACTGGGCCTCACCCTTGGCTGTCGCCTGGCATTCGGTGATGTAGACCATGTCCTTCGGCTTGAAACCGGTGCCGGACACCATAACGATCTTCTTGTTGGTGAGACCGGTCG
This sequence comes from Acidimicrobiales bacterium, assembly GCA_036509375.1. Classification (GTDB taxonomy): domain Bacteria; phylum Actinomycetota; class Acidimicrobiia; order Acidimicrobiales; family RAAP-2; genus RAAP-2. Next base: position 3,784 of record DATCFS010000001.1, on the reverse strand, counting down.
TTGGCGTGACGACCAGTTTTGGCTTCGCGGCGGCTCCAGCCGACGTCACGTTCAAAGCGCCGCCGGTCAAGAGTCCCGTACTTAAGAGCGCCGCGACGGCCGCCACTCGAATGCTTCGCGTCGATATCACACTGTCTCCAGTCTCTTGAAGTGGATTTTTAAGGGACTTCGCTCGCGTCACATGATTCCGTGGCGTCGTCCAAACCCAATTCCCCTGTTTTTGCATGGTAGCAAGGAGGGTTCATAATTCAACCGCGCGGTCTTGAACCCACTTATTTTTTTCGACGTACTGGTCGAGTAGCGAGTCACCCTCTCTGAATCAGTGCCTACATCTACTCGACCAGTGGGCGTCTTACTGGATTGTGGTGCACCCGTTGCGGGAGTGCTCCACAATCCAAGCCCTTGCGTATTTAGGGAGCCTCGACTTTCAAAGTCACAGCTGTGCTCGTACTGCTGATTGAGGGTCATTGATTGAGCCGCTCAACATCCGCGCCCACCATTCCTGCACCCCACCTGGAGGTTCGGGAGCACGGATGCATTCGAACGAAGATTGCGAATTGGCGACGACAACGTCAAGGATCGCAGCAAGCGCCTTCTCGTGAATCGTCGCCTCGTCAGAAGATTCGGTGGAGGGGGGTGAATCTTTCGTCGACGACGACTCGAGGACTTCGTAAGTGTTGTGATACTTGCCAAGTTCAACGAAGAGCGAATTACCTGAGATGAGGGCGCGCTCATATAAATTGCGCAACGTCAAGGTATTTTCAGGGGCAGTTTGGCCCGACACGGTGGCCCGTCCGTCGGGGTTCGACGAATCGTTGGTGAGTGACACTTCCAGTCCCCAATTCCGCCCCTGCAACGCCAATTTTTACAATAAAGCGATGGATTTGTCAAATCGTTGTGATTGAGGACTTTCCCAATAGTTATTGGCTTTTGGCAGCCTTACCGCCAAGTATTCGACGACTCAACTACCGATTCCGGCGGTTTCCACGGTTCTTTGAAGTCCTTTCGAGAGTGCTCAGCAAGTTGTCGCGAAATATTGATCGGTTCGTAGTCGCCGATCAAGGTACGTTCCCACCGCGCTCCACCAATTACGGTCATATGACCTCTCCATTCACACATGTCGTGTCGACGAAACGTCAGAGACCAGACGTCTCAAATCAAGCGCGCATGCCAGCCCAGTCGACGTATGTTCCGTGGACCACCGAAGTACTCGCGTGGCTTTTAATTACTTTCGGTTCCACTCCAAGCAACGCATCTTCAACTTCGCGAGAACTAAGAATCCAAGCGAAGACTGAGATTTGAGGTACCCTCGACTGTGTTCGAGACCCACTCCACCGCGGAGGTTGAGGACGGCGCGCGCGTCGGCGAAGGCACGAGAATCTGGCACTTCGCCCACATTCGAGAGGGCGCGACCGTCGGGAAAGATTGCACGATCGGGAAAGATGTCTTCGTTGACGCCGGCGCCATCGTCGGCGACCGTTGCAAAGTCCAAAATGGTGTCTCGGTCTACTCGGGTGTCACGCTTGAGAACGAAGTCTTTGTTGGACCAAATGCCGTGTTCACCAACGATCTGCGACCTCGGGCCATGTCGCCGAACTGGAAAATCGTTCCAACGCTTGTCCGCACCGGTGCGTCAATTGGTGCGAACGCAACGATCGTTTGCGGAACCGAGGTCGGTAGCTACGCAATGGTGGCCGCAGGTGCCGTCGTGACGCACGACATCGCTGACCACGAGCTCGTCGTCGGGAATCCTGCGCGCCACGCGGGGTGGGTGTGCCGCTGCGGCACGGTCTGCAGCCGGGATTCCGATCCGCCAGCGACCTTTGAGTGCGACGAGCACCGTGGTGTTGGAGCTGACTGGAAGAGTCAATGATCAACATTTCTGAGGTGAGGTTTGGGGCTGAAGAAGAGGATTCTGTTCTCGAAGTGCTCCGCTCAGGACGTCTCGCTCAGGGTCCCAAGGTCGAGGAATTGGAGCGTCTCTTCGCAGAAGCTCACGGCGCGACATTCGCCGTTGCCGTTAATAATGGCACGACTGCTCTTGTCGCAGCGATGCGAGCACTGGACCTCGAGCCAGGCGACGAGGTCATTACCAGTCCGTTCAGCTTCGTCGCCACGCTGAATTCGATCCTCGAGGCTGGCGCGACTGCGCGCTTCGCGGACGTCGGCGACGACTTCTGTTTGGACCCCGCCTCCGTTGAGGCCCTCATCGGCCCGCGGACGAAGGCGATCCTTCCCGTGCACCTTTTCGGACTGCCCGCCGACATGGATGCGCTGTCGCAGATCGCACAGCGCCACGACCTCGCGATCGTTGAGGACGCCGCTCAGGCCCACGGCGCGATGGTCGCGGATCGGCCCGTGGGCACGTACGGGCTGGCGTGCTTCTCGCTCTACGCCACGAAGAACATTACGTCAGGCGAAGGTGGCGTGATTACGACGAATGACGCCAGCAAAGCCGAGCGGCTCCGGCTGCTTCGGAACCAGGGCATGCGAGCCCGATACGAATACGTCATCGCGGGCCACAATTACCGAATGACCGAGCTGCAGGCCGCGATCGCAATCCCCCAAATGCATCGCCTAGAGGCGATCACCAGTCGCCGACGCGCCAACGCCGCGAAGCTGTCTGAAGGGCTCGCGGGAATATCCGGACTTCACCTACCCGTGGAACCAACTGGACGCACTCACGTTTTCCATCAGTACACCGTGCGCGTCGGAGCCGATGCCATTTGCGACCGCGGCCACCTGGCAAAGCGCCTCGAGGACGCTGGAGTCGGCTCCGGGATCTACTATCCGCGCCTAATGCACGACTACGACTGCTACAGAAACCACCCTCTCGTTGGCAAGGACTCGACCCCGCGCGCCGCGTCCGTAGCGGCCGAAGTCCTGTCCTTACCGGTTCACCAACACCTAACCGACGCGGACGTCGATGAGGTCGTCGCAGCAGTCCGCGAGGCGCTTCGATGATCCGGGTCGCACTCGCGGGCGCCGGCGTGATGGGCGCAAACCACGCCCGTTTGCTGAGCTCGATTCCTGAATGCGAGCTCGTCGCGGTCGTCGAGCAAGACGATGTTCGCGGTCAAGCTGTCGCCGCAATGGCGGGCACGAAGCACCTCACCTCATTCGATGAGCTCCCCGACGACGTGCAGGCCGTCGTCATCGCGACACCCACCGCGACGCACGAGAAGTTGGGAATCCAGCTCCTTGGGCGCGGGATCGACCTACTGATCGAAAAGCCCATCGCATCGAACGCTGTCGAAGCCCGACGCCTTCTCGAAGCCGTGGAGGGCACCGATCAGATACTCATGGTCGGACACATCGAGCGGTTCAATCCCGCCTTCATCGAACTTCAGCGGTTCCTCGACGAGCCGCTGCATTTGGAGTTCACGCGGGTTGGTCCCTACTCACCGAGGGTGGGGATTGACGTCGTCTTGGACCTGATGATCCACGACCTCGACCTCGCCCTCACGATGGCCGACTCTCAGGTGGCGTCGATGTCCGCGACGGGTCGCGTCATTATGGGCGACACCCTCGACCTCGCTTCGGCGCTCCTGGTATTCGAAAGCGGACTCACGGCCACGTTGACCGCGAGTCGTGTCGCCCAGATCAAGGTCCGAAAGATCGACGTGACCCAGCGAACGAGCTTTGCGAGTGCCGACCTCGTGCGCCAGGACGTAACGATCAACCGTCTTTCCCACAGCGAGTTCCTCGCCGAGGGAGTCCCCGTGTACCGGCAAAGCGGTCTCGTCGAGATTCCCTTCGTTGAGCAGCGCGGCGAGCCGCTCGG